>SLPP01000219.1 GCA_007131945.1 Paracoccaceae bacterium
CGCCAGGCGGTCGCGGCGAGGCCGCGCGCGTCGATGCCGAGGGGCGCCAGCGCCGAGAGCGCCCGCCGCGCACGGACCCGGCGAAAGCGCGGATCGGTGTTCGAGGGATCCTCGGCCCAGTCGATCCGGCGGGCGACCAGCGCCGCCTGCAGTGCCGCCCGCGGGATGTCGAGGAAGGGGCGCCACCAACGGATGCCCCCGGCGGCGCGCATCGCGGCCATCCCCGACAGCCCGTCGACGCCCGAGCCGCGTGCAAGCCGCATGAGCACCGTTTCGGCCTGGTCGTCGAGCGTATGCGCGAGGGCGACGTCACCGATGCCGCGCGCGCGCGCCCAGTCGGCGATCAGGCGCAGCCGCGCGGCGCGCGCCGCCGCCTGGAGGTTGCCACCTCCGGGGGGATCGTCCCAGGTCAGGATCGCGTGGTCGATCCCCAGCCGCGCGGCAAGCCCTGCGACCAGCGCGGCTTCCGTCCGCGCTTCGGGACGGAGGCGGTGATCGACGGTGACCGCGTGCAGCGCCAGCCCCGCGGGCGCGCGCTCGGCCGCCAGCGCCATCAGCGCCATCGAGTCGCCGCCACCGGAGACCGCGAGCCCCAGCGCCGCGCCGCGATCGAGCCCGGCGAGGAACCGGTCGAGCGCGGCCTCGGCGGCGCCGGGCGGCGCGGTCATCCGCGGGCGAGCACCGTCACCGCGCGGCGGTTGATGTTCCAGCAGCGCGGCTCGGGGCAGGCCTCGACCGGGCGCTCCTTGCCGTAGCTCGTGGTGCGCAGCCGGTTCGCCATCACGCCCTGCTGGATCAGGAAGCTCTCGACCGCGGCGGCGCGCCGGGCGCCAAGGGCGACGTTGTATTCGCGCGTGCCGCGCTCGTCGGCATGGCCCTCGATCAGGATCGCGTATTGCGGGTTCTGGTTCAGCCAGGCGGCCTGGCGGCGCAGCGTGTCCTGGGCCATCGAGGTCAGCGTGCTCTGGTCGGTCTCGAAGAAGACGCGGTCGCCGACGCGATCGTTGAAATGCGCGATCGAGCCCGGGTCGTTCGGATCGCCCAGTTCGGTCATGCCGATGCCGCCGGGGCCGAAGGCGCCGGCGTCCATGCCGGCCTGCATGCCGCCGCGCGGGTTCTGACAGGCCGCGAGCGCCAGGGCCGCGGTCACGATCAGGGCTTTCGTGGTAAGGTTCATTGCTTCTGTCCTTTGTATGAGCCTGCCTCGCGGTCAGGTATAGCAGATCGGGAACAGCGGGGGAATCGCCCGCATGCGTCTCACGGCAGGAGCGGCGACCACGCCGGGTCCGAGGCGGGGCCGGGCGAGGGGATGCGGCGCAGGTTGCGCCCGGAGATGTCGACCGAGAAGAGCTGCGGATCGCCGCCCGCGGCCTCGCGGGTGAACATGATGACGCGGCCGTTCGGCGCCCAGGTCGGCCCCTCGTCAAGGAAGGACGAGGTCAGCAGCCGCTCGTTCGAGCCATCGGTGCGCATCACCCCGATATGGAAGCGGCCGGCATGGCTCTTGGTGAAGGCGACGAGATCGCCGCGCGGCGACCAGACCGGCGTCGAATAGCGCCCCTCGCCGAAGCTGATGCGCTGCGCCTGCCCGCCGCCCGCCGGCATGACGTAGAGCTGCGAGGTGCCCGAACGGTCGCTTTCGAAGACCACGCGGCCGCCATCGGGGGCGAAGCTGGGCGCGGTGTCGATGGCGGCGGTCTGGGTCAGCTGGATCCGCTGCCCGCTGTTGAGATTCAGCGCATAGAGATTGGTGTTGCCGCCGACCGAGAGCGAGAAGATCACCGACTGCCCGTCGGGCGCGAAGCGCGGCGCGAAGGTCATCGTGCCGGGCTGGTCGGCCAGGACCTGCCGCTGCCGGCTGGCGAGGTCCATCAGGATGACGCGCGGCGTGCCGCGCTCGTAGGAGGTGTAGAGGATCCGCTCGCCCCGCGGCGAGAAGCGCGGCGCCAGCACGAGCGTCGCGCCATCGGTCAGGAACTGGGCGTTCTCGCCGTCCTGATCCATGATCGCGAGCTGCTTGCGCCGGTTCTCGCGCGGGCCGGACTCGGCGACGAAGACGACGCGGGTATCGAAATAGCCGCCCTCGCCGGTCAGCCGCGTGTAGATCGCGTCCGAGACCCGATGCGCCATGCGCCGCCAGTTCTGGATGCTGCCGTCGAACTGCAGGCCGTCGCCCATCTGCTGGCCCGAGAGCACGTCGAAGAGACGGAACTTGACGCTCAGTCGCTGCCCGTCGAGCCGCGCCGCGCCGGTGATCAGCGCCTGGGCGTTGATCGCGCGCCAGTCCGAGAACTGCACCGGGCTGTCGAAACTGGTGATCCGGCCGACATGCGCCTCGCGCGGGATCTCGCGCAGAAGCCCGGTGCCGGTGAGGTTGCCGGCCACGACCCGGGCGATGGCGGTGGCGTACTGGCCGCCCGCCGGGTTCTCGGCGACGAAGTCGGGGATCGCGTAGGGGACCGGGGCGATCACGCCCTCGGTCACCTCGATCCGGAGCGGGCCGGACTGGGCCCGTGCGGCGGCCGGGACGAGCGCGAGCGCGGCCGGGGCCAGCAGCCCGGCGGCGAAGGCGCGGCGGGTCAGGTCCATCATCGGAAACTCATCCTCGCTGGGTTGAAGGTGATCTCGACCTCGCGCCACTGGTCATAAAGCGCGCTGGGAAGTCCGTAGCCGTCGGCGCCGCAATCGATGATCGCGCGCCGGCCGGCGGAATAGGCCTGCTGCTGGGCGGCGATGCCGCCGCCGTCGGCATCGACCAAGCGGATCGAGCTTTCGATCGGGCGCGCATCGGGCGTCAATTCGAAGCCGATCGTGACCACGACCTGCAGCGCATCGACCGACAGCAGCCCCACGTTCCAGCATTCCTCGATCCGCAGGCGCAACCGGTCTGCCTCGCCGGCGCCGAGGCCGGGCGATCCGCCGCCGCCGGTCATCGCCTGGGCGAGCGCGTCCATCACCGCGTCGCCGCTGGGACCTTCGCGCGCGGTCTGCGGTCCCGGCTCGGTCCAGGATTGCGGCGCGCGTTCCGGTGCCGGCTCGGTCCAGGGCTGCGGCTGCGCCGGGCGCGGGGTTTCCGCGGGCGGTGTCGCCCGCGCGATCGCGGTTTCCCGCGGTGGGGTCGGCGCCGGCGTCGGCTCGGCG
>SLPP01000135.1 GCA_007131945.1 Paracoccaceae bacterium
ATCGTCGACATGACCGGCGACCGCTCGCCGATCATCTCGAAGACGCCGCTCGGCAACTGCTTCATCAACTGCGGCTGGGGCACCGGCGGGTTCAAGGCGACGCCCGGCTCGGGCTGGGCGATGGCGGAGCTGATCGCCAGGGGCGAGCCGGGTCCGCTGGCCGAGGCGTTCAGCATGTACCGCTTCCGCGAGGGGCGGTTCATCGACGAGAGCGTCGCCGCGGGGGTGGCGCATTGATGGCGTGGTCGGCGGGACCCTGCCGGCGGAGCGGATCTTTCCGGAACCGGGGCGCGGGTAGCTGGGTTGGCGTGGTGAACGCAGTCACCACGGAGGAGCGACCATGGCCCCCGAACACGACACCAGGCCGCCGCGCGACGCGCACAAGTCCAGCCCACCGGAGGCGCACCGTCCCGACCGCGACGCCAGTGAACGCCGCGACCGACACGCCGAAACGCCCCTGCCGCCGCCTTATGAACCGGCCCCGCGTCGCCGCAGTATCGGGACGGTTGCCGTCATCGTGGTGGTCGTTGTCGCGGCGGCCGTGGTGCTCTTCAGCCTCGGCACCTCGCCCGACCAGACCGAGCCGGCGCCGCTACCGGGTGCAACCGCGCCGGCCGACGAGATCCCGCCTGCCGTGGCTCCTGCCGACGAAACCGTACCGCCCGAGCCCATCGCACCCGCGACCGGGGAGCCCGCACCCGCCGATTGAGCGTCCCACCGCCTCCGGCTCGTGGAACCGCGTCGCGGTCGCGAACGTTCCCCTTGCAACGCAAGGAAACACGGAGCGCGACACATGGCACGGGACAACGCATCGGGCCGCGGGGCCCTCGGCTTCATCCTCGGGGCGCTGGTCGTCGTCGTGGCCGGCCTCGTCTGGTATATCGCGACCGACGGGCAGCCCTTCGGCGGCGGCAACGAGGCCAGCATCACCATCGAACTGCCCGACTGAGCCGCGGGCGACAGCATCAGTTCCTCCCTGCACTGCCGGGCCGGCCATCGCGCCGTGCCCGGCCCTTTCGCATGCGCGCGCGCGCGCCGTTCCGAAGGCCGTTCCATGCTGCTTCTGACTTGCCCCCATTGCGGCACCGCCGCCGAGGAGACCGAGTTCGCCAATGGCGGCGAGGCGCATCTGAAGCGCTTCGGCCCGGGCTCGCCGGACGCCGATTTCGAGGCCTACATGTTCAACCGCAAGAATCCGCGCGGCGTGCATTTCGAGCGCTGGCGCCATGCCTATGGCTGCGGCAAGTGGTTCATCGCCGCGCGCTGCACGGTGACGCTCGAGGTCTTCGCGACCTATCCGGCGCAGGTGACCGAGCCGCCGGAGGACGTGGTGAAGGCGATCAGGGCGAAGCGGCCGGACTGGGAGGGCTGGGCATGAGCCATCGTCTGGACCGGGGCGGTCGCCTGATCGACCGCACGAAGCGGCTCGATTTCACCTTCAACGGCAAGCGCATGCAGGGCTATGCCGGCGACACGCTGGCCGCGGCGCTGCTCGCCTCCGACCAGATGCTGGTCGGGCGGTCCTTCAAGTACCACCGCCCGCGCGGCATCGTCGCCTCGGGCGCCGAGGAGCCGAACGCGCTGGTGGGCCTCGGTGAGGAGCCGCGGTTCGAGCCGAACCAGCGCACGACGACGACCGAGCTCTTCGCCGGCGCGAAAATGGTCAGTCAGAATCACTGGCCGAGCCTGGAGCACGACATCGGCGCGGTGAACAACGCCTTCGCGCGGTTCCTGACGGCGGGTTTCTACTACAAGATGTTCATCCATCCGCGCCCGTTCTGGAAGCATGTCTACGAGCCCTTCATCCGCCGGACGGCGGGGCTCGGCCGCGCGCCCGAGGCCGAGACGGTCGATGCCGACCGCTACGAGCAGATCCACGCCTTCGCCGACGTGCTGGTGATCGGCGGCGGCATCGCCGGCATCGCCGCGGCGCGCGCGGCGGCCGAGGCGGGCAGGCGGGTGATCCTCTGCGAACAGGCGGCGCATTGGGGCGGGCGCGCACCGGTCGATGGCGTGGTGATCGAGGGGCAGGCGGCGGCCGACTGGGTCGAGGCGCAGATCGAGGCGCTGCGCGGCATGGCGAACGTGACGCTTCTGCCGCGGACGATGGGCGCAGGCGTGCACGACCACGGCTACGTGCTGGCCTATCAGCGCGTCGCCGACCACGAGCCCGGCGCAGACAAGCCCCGCCACCGGCTGTGGCGCATCCGCGCGGGCCGGACGATCACCGCCACCGGCGCCATCGAGCGGCCGCTCAGCTTCGCCGGCAACGACATCCCCGGCGTGATGCTGGCCAGCGCCATGCGCGACTACGCGGTCAACTGGGCCGTGGTGCCCGGAAAGCGAGTCGTCGTGGTGACCAACAACGACGACGCCTACCGCACCGCGATCGCGCTGCACGAGGCCGGCGTCGCCGTCCGCGCCGTGATCGATGCCCGGCCCGCGGCCAGGGGCGCGCTGCCCGAGGCCGTGCGCGCCCGCGGCATCCGCGTCGCCACCGGCACCGCCATCCGCCGGGTCGAGGGCGGCAAGCGCGTCACCGCGGTCGAGCTTTGCGCGCAGGAAAGCGACGGGGCCGAGGCCAGCGAGCGCATCGAATGTGACGCGGTGGCCATGTCGGGCGGCTGGTCTCCGGTCGTGCATCTGTGGTCGCATTGCGGCGGCAGGCTACTCTGGGACGAGGCGCAGGCCAGCTTCCGCCCCGATCCCGACCGCCCGCCGCTGGGCCATGACGGCGCGGGGTTCGTGATCGCCGCCGGCAGCGCCAATGGCGCGATGCTGGCGGATACGGTCCTGGCGGACGGGCACGAGGCCGGGCAGAAGGCCGCCGGTGCGAAGAAGAAGTCCCGCGCGCCGAAGGCCGAGGCGGAGGAAGAGGAACCGCTTGCCCCGGTCTGGATGATGCCGGCGCGCGCCGGCTACAAGCTGCGCATGAAGATGTGGCTCGACCCGCAGAACGACGTGAAGGTCTCGGACATCCAGCTCGCCGCGCGCGAGGGCTACGAATCGGTCGAGCACGCCAAGCGCTACACGACGCTGGGCATGGCGACCGATCAGGGAAAGATGAGCAACATCAATGGCCTGGCGATCCTCGCCGACGCGTTGGGCCGGCCGATTCCGCAGGTCGGCACCACCACCTTCCGCCCGCCCTGGACCCCGATCTCGATGGGCGCGATCGCGGGCGAGGCGCGCGGACCCCTCTTCCAGCCGCTGCGCCGCACGCCTCTGCACGACTGGCACGAGGCGAACGGCGCCGACTGGGAGCCGGTGGGCCAGTGGCGGCGGCCCTATTGCTACCGGCGCGCGGGCGAGTCCCGCCATGACGCGGTGATGCGCGAGGTGAAGCAGACGCGCGAGAGCCTCGGGCTGCTCGACGCCTCGACGCTGGGCAAGATCGTGGTCAGGGGACCCGATGCCGGCCGCTTCATGGACATGCTCTACACCAACATGATGAGCACCCTGAAGCCGGGCAAGTGCCGCTACGGGCTGATGTGCAACGAGAACGGGTTTCTTTTCGACGACGGCGTCGTCGCGCGGCTTTCCGACGACGCCTTCCTCTGCCACACGACCAGCGGAGGGGCCGACCGCGTCCATGCCTGGATGGAGGACTGGCTGCAATGCGAATGGTGGGACTGGAAGGTCCATGTGGTGAACCTGACCGAGCAGTTCGCGCAGATCGCCGTCGTCGGCCCGAACGCCCGCAAGGTGTTGGAAAGGCTCGGCACCGATATCGACCTGAGCCGCGAGGCGCTGCCCTTCATGGACTGGCGCGAGGGGCGGCTCGCCGGAATGCCGGCGCGGGTCTTCCGCATCTCGTTCTCGGGTGAGTTGAGCTACGAGATCGCGGTCCCGGCGGGGCATGGCCTGGCGCTCTGGGACCGGCTGATCGAGGCCGGGGCCGAGTTCGGCGCGATGCCCTACGGCACGGAAGCCCTGCACATCATGCGCGCCGAGAAGGGCTTCATCATGATCGGCGACGAGACCGACGGCACGGTGATCCCGCAGGACCTCGGCCTCGACTGGGCGGTCTCGAAGAAGAAGGCCGACTTCCTCGGCAAGCGCGGCATGGAGCGCGAGGCGATGGTCGCGCCCGAGCGCTGGAGCCTCGTCGGGCTGGAAACCGTCGACGGCTCGGTCCTGCCACACGCGGCGCTGGCACCGCTGGAGGGCGAGAACGCCAACGGCCAGCGCAAGACGCAGGGGCGCGTCACCTCGACCTACCATTCGCCGACGCTCGGCCGCGGCATCGCGCTGGGACTGGTGCATCGCGGGCGCGAACGCATGGGTGAGGTGATCGAATTTCGCGGTGACGGCGGGCGGATGATCGCAGCGAAGATCGTCGAGACCTGTTTCCACGACAAGGCGGGAGAGAAGCAGCATGTCTGAACCGGTAAGTGCGCTGCCCGGCGCGCGGTATGCGGGTCTGGTCAAGGTTGCCGAGGCGGGGCTGCGCGGCATGATCGTGCTGCGCGGCGACCTGGCGTCGAAAGCCGTGGCCAAGGCGGTCAAGGACGCGACCGGCATGCCGGTGCCCGAAACCCGTCGGATCGCGTTCGGCAAGGAGGCCGCGGTGGCCTGGATGGCGCCCGACGAGCTCCTGATTCTGACCGATCACGCGGCCGTGGCGAAGACCGTCGCGAAGCTCGAGAAGGCGCTCGCCGGCGAATTCGCCACCGTCGCCGATGTCTCGGACGCGCGCGCGGTCTTCACGCTGACGGGGGTTCAGGCGCGCGACGTGCTGGCCAAGGCCTGCCCGGTCGATTTCGCCGACTTCCCCGTCGGCACGATCCGCCGCACCCGCGCCGCCCAGGTCGCCGCCGCCATCTGGCGCACGGAGGAGGACGCGTTCACGCTGGTCTGCTTCCGCTCGGTCGCGCGGTACATGTGGGATCTCCTGACGACGCTCGCCCGCCCCGGCGGCGAGGTCGGCCTCTACCGCTGAAACCACTCCGGCGCCGCCGCGACCGCGCGCCGCCCACCGGCGAGCGCCCGCCGCGCCGGCCGGTCGCGGGCTTGACCTTTGCCTCGCGCGCCCCCTTATCTTCACCTGAAAGCAACACCAACAACGGGGGAAAACCATGTCTTTCACGCTTCCCGATCTGCCCTATTCCCACGACGCGCTGGCCGGGCTCGGCATGAGCCGCGAGACGCTGGAATACCACCACGACATCCACCACAAGGCCTATGTCGACAACGGCAACAAGCTGATCTCCGGAACCGAATGGGAGGGCAAGTCGCTCGAGGATATCGTCCGCGGCACCTACCAGGCCGGCGCCGTGGCGCAGAACGGCATCTTCAACAACGCCTCCCAGCACTGGAACCACAACCAGTTCTGGGAATGGATGGGTCCCGGCGAGAACAAGAAGATGCCGGGCGCGCTGGAGAAGGCGCTGACCGACGCCTTCGGCTCGGTCGACAAGTTCAAGGAAGAATTCGCCGCCGCCGGTGCGGGCCAGTTCGGCTCGGGCTGGTGCTGGCTGGTCAAGGATGCCGACGGCAGCCTGAAGGTCACCAAGACCGAGAACGGCGTCAACCCGCTCTGCTTCGGCCAGCCCGCGCTTCTCGGCTGCGACGTCTGGGAGCACAGCTACTACATCGACTTCCGCAACAAGCGCCCGGCCTATCTGCAGAACTTCCTCGAGAAGCTGGTCAACTGGGAGGCGGTCGCCGCCCGCCTCTGAACCGGCATGCACCGCCTGCGCCTCGCCCGGCCCACGCCGTCCGGGCGGGGCGTTCAGTCTTTGGTTAACGCCGCCGTGCCAGAGTGAAGGCTCCCGGCCGGAATCGATCCACCGGGCTGCCGACACTTTCGGGGGCGTTCATGGACATGGCGGTCGTCACCCTTTCGCTTGCCGCGCTGGCCCTGGGCCTCGTCGCGCGCCTGCGCCTTCCGGCCCGCTGGGCGACATTCTGCTCGCACCTGCGCCGCGCGCACCGGCCGATCCGGCTCTTGCCCGGCGAACGGCCGCTGGCGCTGATACTGCCCGATCGCGAGCTCTGCCTCCTGCGCCTTGGGCTGACCGTCGTGGTGCTGGCCGCGGCGCTCCGGCTCGTCGCGCCGGGGGGCGATGTGGACGGCGTGCCGCCTCTGGCGCTGTTCGCCGCGTTCGTCGCGGTGCCGGTGCTGGTCGAGGGGCTGCGCGCGGCGCGCGGCGGCTGGCTGGTCACCGACCGGCGGCTGATCGCGCGGTCCGGGGCGTCGATCCCGCTCGCCGCGCTGCGCCGCATCGCCGTCGGCCCGACCGCGCTGGTGATCGAGGCGGGCGACGCGCGCCGCTTCGCGCTCTCGGGCCTCGTCAATCCGCGCGCCGCGGCGCGGCTGATCCTCGACGTCGCCCGCGGTCGCGAACGGGAGTAGCGCAGCCCGCGCCCGCCCGCTATAAGCCGCCGGCACAGGCAAGCGGCGAGGCGCGGATGACGCTCTATTTCCACAACGCCCGGCTGATCGACCCCGAGGCATTGACCGACGCGCCGGGTACGGTGACCGTCGCGGAGGGCCGGATCGTTGCGCGCGACGACGCCGCGCCCGAGGGCGCCGAGGTGATCGATTGCGGTGGCAAGTGCCTCGCGCCCGGGATCGTCGACTGGGGTGTGCAGGTGGGCGAGCCCGGCGCGCGGCACAAGGAAAGCTTCCGCTCGGCGGGACTGGCGGCGGCGGCGGGTGGCGTCACGACGCTGATCGCGCGGCCCGACACCGACCCCGCGATCGACACGCCCGAGGTGCTGGAATTCGTCCGCCGCCGCGCCGCGTCGGAGACCCCGGTCAACATCCGCCACATGGCCGCGCTCACCCGCGCCCGTGAGGGGCGCGAGATGGTGGAACTCGGCTTCCTGCTGGATGCCGGCGCCGTCGCCTTTGGCGATTCCGACAGCGTCGTGCGCGACACCCGCGTGTTGACGCGCTGCCTGACCTATGCCCGCGGCCTCGGCGCGCTGGTCGTCGGCCATCCGCAGGATCCCGGCCTCAGCACCGGCGCGGCCGCGACCTCGGGCAAGTTCGCGAGCCTGCGCGGCCTGCCCGGCGTCTCGCCGATGGCCGAGCGGATGGGTTTCGACCGCGACATGGGGCTGATCGAGATGACCGGCGCGCGCTACCACGCCGACCAGGTTACCTGCGCCCGCACCCTGCCGGCGCTGGAGCGCGCCAAGGCGAACGGGCTCGACGTCACTGCCGGCGTCTCGATCCATCACCTGACGCTCAACGAGTTCGACCTGGGCGACTATCGCACCTTCTTCAAGCTGACCCCGCCGCTCAGATCCGAGGACGACCGGCTGGCCGTGGTGCAGGCCGTGGCCGACGGGCTGATCGACGTCATCGCCTCCTTCCACACGCCGCAGGACGAGGAATCGAAGCGCCTGCCCTTCGAGGAGGCGGCGCCCGGCGCGGTCGGCCTGCAGACGCTTCTGCCCGCGGCGATGCGGCTCTACCATGCCGATGCGCTCGGCCTGCCGCAGCTCTGGCGGGCGATGGCGCTGAATCCGGCGCGGCGGCTGGGGCTCGATTGCGGGCGGCTCGCGGTCGGCGCGCCGGCCGATCTCGTGCTCTTCGATCCCGACGCGCCCTTCGTGCTCGACCGTTTCACGCTGCGCTCGAAATCGAAGAACACGCCCTTCGACGGTGCCCGGATGGAGGGTCGGGTGCTGGGCACCTGGGTCGGCGGAGCGCCGGTCCACAGCCGCGAGGCCGCGTGATGCTGCCGGCGCTCGAAGCCTCGCCGCTGCTTCTGGCGCTGGTCGCGGTGGCGGCCTATCTCCTGGGCTCGGTTCCCTTCGGCGTGGTCATCGCCCGGGCGCTGGGGCTCGGCGATCTGCGCGCGATTGGGTCGGGCAATATCGGCGCGACCAACGTGCTGCGCACCGGGCACCGGGGGGCGGCGCTGGCGACGCTTCTGCTGGATGCCGGCAAGGGCGGCGCCGCGGTGCTGCTCGCGCGCGCCGCGGTCGGCGAGGACGCGGCGCAGGTCGCCGCCTTCTTTTCCTTCCTCGGGCATCTCTACCCGGTCTGGCTCGGCTTTCGCGGCGGCAAGGGGGTGGCGACCTTCCTCGGCACGCTTCTCGCGCTCGCCTGGCCGGCGGGGCTTCTCGCCTGCGCTACCTGGGCCGCGGTCGCCGCCGTCACCCGGCTCTCGTCGCTCTCGGCGCTCGTCGCGGCGGCGGCGACGCCGGTCTGGCTGATGATCGTCGGCCGGGACGAGGCGGTGGTGCTCTGCCTGCTCCTCGCCGCGCTGGTCTTCCAGCGCCACCGCGAGAACATCGTGCGGATGCGAAACGGCAAGGAACCGCGCATCGGCACACGCAGGGATTGATTCTGCGCTGCCTCCGGTTAACCAGAAATTAAGAATTCCAATCGCACGCTGCCGGAAGAGGAATTTCGGACACGGGCGAATACCGGAAAGACCGGGGACAGGGGCAGGCATGGCAGTTGCGATCTTGCTGATCGGCGTCGGCGTCGGGCTATGCGCATCGGTCGCCCTCTGGCTCGGCGGCGCCTCGCTCATCCTGGTCGCGCTTGCCTATCCCCTCGGTGGCACGCTCGGCTGTGTCCTGGCCGGGCTGGGCGTGGCGCTCTGCCGCAGCCGGTCCCAGGCCGCATCGCTGACGCCCGCGCACCGCTGAGTTCAGCTACCAGCGCAGCCCCATCCGCAGCGCGTCGTAGATGCCGGCATGGATGTTCCGCGCCGCGACCGCATCGCCGATCCGGTAGAGCAGGAAATCGCCCTTTTCGTTCACCTCCGGGAGGACCGGGCCGTCCGGGCGGATGAGCGCGGCGTAATCGACCCGGCCCAGGTTGCGCGCAAGCGGCTTCAGCGCGAAATAGAGATCGTCGTTCGGCGTCGTTCCATGCTCGACCACCACCTGGTCGACCTCCCGCGCCTCGCGCCAGCCGGGCGCGAAGTCCGATCCCAGATGCGCCCGCACCCGGTTGCCGGCGCGCTCGAGCGCGATCACGCGGGTGTTGATCGTCACCCGCACGCCCGTCTCGTGAAAGGCCGCCATGTAGGGCGCGTGGTTCATCCCGCCGATATCGGGTGCGAAGAAGCGTTCGGGGCTGACGAGTTCGACTCTCGCCCCGCCGCGGGCGAGCACCTCGGCCGCGCTCATCCCGGCATGGCCGCCGCCATCGTCGTAGACCAGCACCTCCGCCCCCGGCCGCACCGCGCCCGAAAGCACGTCCCAGCTAGAGGTCGCCAGCGCGTCGCCCGCCTCCATCGGCGGGTTCTGCGGCAGCCCGCCAGTGGCGACGACGACCACCTCGGGCGTCAGCGCCAGCACGTCCTCCGCCTCGGCCCAGGTATCGTAGCGGATGGTAACGCCCAGCCGCGCGAGTTCCTCCAGCCGCCAGTGGATGATGCCGACGAGTTCGCGCCGCCGCGGGTTCTTGACCAGGAGGTTGACCTGCCCGCCGGCGGTGCCGCCCGCCTCCAGCACCGTCACCGCGTGCCCGCGCTCGGCGGCGACCCGCGCCGCTTCCAGCCCCGCGGGGCCGGCGCCGACGACGACCACGCGGCGCGCCTGCCCGGCGCGCGGGATCACGTGCGGCATCACCGCCTCGCGCCCCGTCGCGGCGTTGTGGATGCACAGCGCCTCGCCACCCTCGTAGATCCGATCCAGGCAATAGGTCGCGCCGACGCAGGGCCGGATCCGGTGCTCCTGGCCGCGCATCACCTGCGCCACGATATGCGGATCGGCGATATGGGCACGCGTCATGCCGACCATGTCGAGCTTGCCGGTCGCGATCGCGTGCCGGGCGGTCGCGACGTCGGCGATCCGCGCGGCGTGGAAGACGGGGAATTTCGTGGCCTCCCGAACCTCGCCCGCGAAGTCCAGATGCGGGGCCGAGGCCATGCCGTGGATCGGGATCACCTTGGTCAGCGCCGCGTCGGTCTCGATATGGCCGCGAATGAGGTTGATGAAGTCGAACTTGCCCGAGGCCGCGATCCGCCGCGCGATCTCGACGCCTTCGGCGCGGCTCAGCCCCTTCTCCCAGTCCTCGTCGGCGACCATTCGGATGCCGACGATGAAGTCGGGTCCCACCGCCGCGCGCACCGCGTCGATCACCGCCCAGGTGAAGCGCAACCGGTTCTCGAGGCTGCCGCCCCAGTCGTCGTCGCGATGGTTCGTCGCCGGCGACCAGAAGCTGTCCATCAGGTGCCCGTAGGCCTCGAACTCGATCCCGTCGAGACCCGCCGCCTGCATCCGCTGCGCGGCGCTCGCATAGTCCGCCACGATCCGCTCGATGTCCCAGTCCTCGGCCTCCTTCGGGAAGGCGCGGTGGGCGGGCTCGCGCACCGGGCTCGCCGAGAGGACGGGCAGCCAGTCGCCGCGGTTCCACCCCGTCCGGCGACCGAGATGCGTGAGCTGGATCATCACCGCGCAGCCCTCGGCCCGGCAGTCCTCGGCCAGCCGTTTCAGCCCCGGCACGATCTCGTCGCGCCAGGCCTGCAGGTTGCCGAAGGCGGCCGGGCTGTCGGGCGCGACCAACGCCGAGCCGGCGGTCATCGTCATCGCGATCCCGCCCTTCGCCTTTTCCAAGTGGTAGCGGAGGTAGCGGTCCCCCGCCAGCCCATCCTCGGAATAGGCGGGTTCGTGCGCGGTGGACATCACCCGGTTCTTCAGCACCAGGTGCTTCAGCCGGTAGGGTTGCAGCAGCGGATCGGAGGCAGCGGACATGCCGGCACTCTCGGCGCCGCCCGGAGGCCTGTCAAGGCGCCTCGCCCTCCTCCTCGGCGGCCAGGCGCGGGGTGTCGTCGCAGGACCAGGCGACGAGGCGTTCGTCCTCTTCCAGCACCGCCTCGAGTTCCGGCCCGGCGGCGAAGATGCAGGCCACCGGCAGGCGTGGGGTGAAGGTCAGGACCCGTGTCTCGCAGGCGCCGGGATCGGCCAGCGCGCAGACGGTATAGACAAGTTGCATCATGTCTCATCCTCCCTCATGGCATGGTTCCGGCCAGCGCCAGGCCGACGAAACCCAGAAGCAGCACCCCGCCCATCCGGCGCACGCCCATCGCCCAGCGCAGACCCAGTCGTCCGCTGCGCGCGGCGAGCAGGCTGACGGCGAACATCGGCACGGCGGTGATCGCCAGGATGCCGGCGGTGATCAGCACCACGAGCGCCGGTGTCGCGCTGGCGAGGTCGACGAATTGCGGCACCAGCGCCAGCAGGAAGAGCAGGTGCACCGGGCTCGTCAGACCGGTCAGCACGCCGCCGGTGATGTCGCCCAACTGCGCCACGCGCAGCACCCGCCGCTGCATGCCCGGCGAGGGGGCAACGTGCCGGCGCGGCGCCGGGGCGAGGAGCGAGACGGCGAAGCCCAGGATGACCACGATGCCGACCAGCCGCAGGATCAGGAGCGCGTCCCGCGACAGATGCACGAGGCCGGCGAGAACCGCCCAGACGGTGCACATGACCAGCAGCGTCGCCAGGACCATGCCCAGCGAGACCTTGGCCCCGGCGGCGAACCCGTCCGAGGCCGCCCGCGCGATCGCCAGGACCATCCCCGGCCCCGGGATCACCGAATTGACCGCGGCGGCGGCGAAGAGCGCAAGAAGCAGGTGCGGGTCCATCGCCCCCCTCAGACCGGCGTCGCGGCGGCGAGGCCGGCGAAGCCCAGGAGCGCCAGCCCGCCCGCCCGCGCCAGCCATGCCGGCGCCAGCTGTGCGCGGCTCGATTGCAGCGTGACGACCATCGTCGCCAGGAGTTTCGGGATCGCGGTGCCGACCAGCACGAGCGCGCTGGCCGAAAGCGCCCGATCGACGCTCAACGCGGCGGGGTCGACGAACTGCGGCAGAAGCGCGAGCAGGAAGACCAGGTTGACCGGGCTCGAAAGCCCCAGCGCCAGGCCCGCGCCGATGTCGCCGAGATGCGGGCGCGGGGGCTGCGCGGGGTGCGGCACGCCCGCCTCGCGCAGCATCCGGAGACCCAGCCAGAGCAGGAGGCCGATGCCGGCGAGCTTCAGCGTGGCGAAGATCTCCGGGGCCAGTTGCACCGCGCCCAGCAGCACGGTCCAGACCAGCGCCAGGATCAGCGCCACCGCCAGCGTCGCGCCGAGCGCGGCGGCGAGCCCGGCGCCGGCGCCGCGC
>SLPP01000072.1 GCA_007131945.1 Paracoccaceae bacterium
CCTTGACGATCGCCTGGGCGAGGACCGTGGCGGTCGTGGTGCCGTCGCCGGCCTCGTCATTGGTGCGCTGGGCCACTTCCTTGACCATCTGCGCGCCCATGTTCTCGAACTTGTCGGAAAGTTCGATCTCCTTGGCGACGGTGACGCCGTCCTTGGTGATGCGCGGGGCGCCGAACGACTTGTCGAGGACCACGTTGCGGCCCTTGGGACCGAGCGTCGCCTTCACCGCGTCGGCCAGAACATTGACGCCCTTGAGCAGTCGGTCACGGGCATCGGTATGAAACTTGACGTCCTTGGCAGCCATGTTGGTTGCTCCTGTTCTATTCGTGTCTCAATGGTTGCGATCAGGGTCGCGCGATCACTCGACGATGCCGAGGATGTCGCTTTCCTTCATGATCAAGAGCTCCTCGCCGTCGATCGTCACCTCGGTGCCCGACCACTTGCCGAAGAGAACCCGGTCGCCGGCCTTTACCGACGGCGCGATCAGCTCGCCCGAATCCTTGCGCGCGCCTTCGCCGACCGAGATGATCTCGCCCTCGGCGGGCTTTTCCTTGGCGCTGTCGGGGATGATGAGCCCGCCCTTGGTCTTCTCGTCGCTTTGCACGCGACGTACCAGCACACGGTCATGGAGGGGTTTGAAAGCCATCTGCGAACGCTCCCTAGGTTGCAGGTTCGATTGCCTTTAGCACTCGCTTCCGATGAGTGCCAACGCCGCCGGAGATAGGAAGCGGCCGCCGGCTTGTCAACACCCGAAAAGACGCGAAGGCGACGCGCTTGCGAGGCCGGCGCCGGCCCGCTAGCCTTGCTCCGTGACGGATGCGTTCGACATCGACCTTTTGCCGCTGGGCGCGGGCGAGCTCGGCCTCTGCCCGCTGCCCGGACGGTACGGCGACCCGGCGCGCGACCTGGAACGGATCGCGGCTCTCGGCCCCGCCCTCGTCGTCTCGCTGACCCTGAAGGACGAGATGACGGCGCATGGCGTGGACGACCTGCCGGACCACCTCGCCGGGGCCGGCATAAACTGGCGGCACTTCCCGATCGGCGATTTCGGCGTTCCGCGCCCCGAGGCCGATCCGCTCTGGTGCGCCATCGCGACCGAGATGCGCGCCGCGCTCGATGGCGGCGAGCGGGTCGTGATCCATTGCAAGGCGGGACGCGGGCGCACCGGAATGGTCGCCCTGCGGCTGATGATCGAGGCCGGCGAGGATCCCGCTGCGGCGCTCTCCCGCCTGCGCGCGAGCCGCGCCGGCGCGGTCGAGACCGCCGAGCAGCAGTGCTGGGCCGAGGCCGGCGCGCCGCGACCGGCCGACGCTGGCGGGGGCCCGTGACAAGCCCGGATCGGCACCCTATAAGGCGCGCGAATTCGCCAGAAGGATGTCCCTCATGATCCAGATTTTCGGCCACAAGTCGCCTGACACCGATTCCACCGGCTCGCCCCTGATCTGGGCCTGGTATCTCAACGAGGTGAAGGGCATTCCCGCCCATGCCGTCCTGCTCGGTCAGCCGAATACCGAGGCTGCCTTCGTCCTGCGCCGCTGGGGGTTCGAGACGCCCGAGATCATCGCCGATGTCGCGCCCGGCGCGCCGGTGATCATCGTCGACACCAACAATCCCGCCGAGCTGCCTGCCTCGCTGGGCAAGGCCGATATCCGCGAGATCATCGACCATCACAAGCTGACCGGCGGGATCGAGACGAAGGCGCCGATCGGCGTGACGATCCGCCCGCTCGCCTGCACCGCGACGATCATGCACGACCTGATGGGCGCCGACGCCGAGAAGATGCCCGACCGGATCAAGTGCCTGATGCTCTCCTGCATCCTGTCGGACACGCTCGAGTTCCGCTCGCCCACCACGACCGACCACGACCGCGCGGTGGCGATGAAGCTTGCGAAAGAGCTGGGCATCTCGATCGCCGACTATGCCGAGGAGATGTTCGCCGCCAAGTCCGACGTCTCGGCCTTCTCGGATGCCGAGCTTCTGCGCATGGATTCGAAGGAATACACCCTCGGCGGCAAGGAACTGCGCATCTCGGTGCTGGAAACCACCGCGCCCAAGGTGATCCTCGACCGCAAGGCGAGCCTGATGAAGTCGATGGAGGAGGTGGCGAAGGAGGACGGCGCCGACCAGGTGCTGCTTTTCGTCATCGACATCATCCGCGAGGAGGCGACGCTCCTTGTGCCCAACGACACCGTCAAGGCGATCGCCGAGAAGAGCTTCGGCGCCACGGTCGCGGGCGATACGGTCGTGCTGCCCGGCGTCATGTCGCGCAAGAAGCAGATCATCCCGGCGCTGTCGGTCTGAGCCGGGGCAAGACCGTTCGATGACCCGCATCCTCGACGCGCTGGCCGAGATCGGCGGCCAGTATGACGTGCTCTACTGCGACCTCTGGGGCTGCCTGCACAACGGGCTCGAGCTCTACCCCGCCGCCGTCGCCGCACTGCAGGACTTCCGTGCCCGCGGCGGGGCGGTGGCGCTGATGACCAACGCGCCGCGCACGCATGGCACGGTCGAACGGCGGCTCGAGCGGATGGGCCTGCCGCGCGACGCCTGGGACGTGATCGTCGCCTCGGGCGACGCCACGCAGGAGGCGATGCTGCTGGGCGCGGCGGGGCGGAAGCTGTGGCATATCGGCCCGGCGCACGAGCGCGACCTCTTCGACGACATCCCGCCCGAACTCGCTGACAGGCCGCCCGTCGAACTGGTCGCGTTCAACGCCGCCGAGGGCATCATCTGCATCGGCCTGACCGACGAGCAGAGCGAGACGCCCGAGGATTATCGTGGCCGGCTGCTCTCGGCCAAGACGCGCGGGCTGACCATGCTCAGCGCCAACCCCGACATCGTCGTCGATTTCGGCGAGACGCGGATCTGGTGCGCCGGCGCCCTGGCGCAGCTCTACGAGGAGTTGGGCGGCCAGGTGCTCTCGTTCGGCAAGCCGCACCCGCCGATCTACGACCTGGCGCGGCGCAAGCTGGGCGAGATCGGCATTACCTATTCCAACGACCACGTGCTCGCCGTCGGTGACGGCATCCATACCGACATCGCCGGCGCCCAGGCCGAGGGGATCGACGCGGTCTTCCTCACCGGGGGGCTGGAGGCCACGCGCTTCGGCCCCGATGTCGAGA
>SLPP01000013.1 GCA_007131945.1 Paracoccaceae bacterium
AGCCCCTGCAGCACCCGGTGCATGACCGGGTGATGCCGGCGCGTCTTCAGGAACAGGATGGCAATGAGCAAGCCGAAGACCATGACCGAGGACCCGGCGACCACCGAGGCCATGTTGTTGAAGCCCGGATGGTCGGGCCAGAGATAGCGGAACGCGTTGCCGTCGACATGCGCGATGTAGAGGAACAGCGACAGCACATAGCCGCCATAGACCGCGTGCAGCACCTGGCGCAGCACGATGACGGCGATGTTGGTCACCGCCAGCAGGACGAAGACCATGCCGTAGAAGGCATAGGTCCCGGCGTTCGCCCGATCCGTGAAGGCGGCGAAACTCTCCGCCGTCTCAAGCGAGATCGCGATGCGCGACGAGCCTTGCGCGGAATAGGCCAGGACCAGCGTCGCCGCCTCGCCCGGGGCAAGCGCCAGGGGCGCGACCGTTTGCGGATGGGCGATGGGCCGGGCGTCGAACGGGCTGTCGGGGCGCAGGTCCATCAGCGTGGCGGTCCGCCCGTCCGCGCCGATGCTCCAGATCTGCAGCGTCGGCCGGAAATTGGCCTGCACGAAGACGCGCCAGTCGCTGATCTCGGCGGTGCGGTTCACCACCGCGACCCGCAGCCAGATCCGCGCCGATGTATAGCCGAAATTCGCGCTGGCGCCGCTGACCGGCTGCCATCCCTCCGATGTCGGGGCGGCCAGTTCGGAAACGCTCCTTTGCCAATCGGGGTCGATGATGTACTCAGACGAAGGCATGAGGTCCACCGCCTCGACCGGGCCGATCAGCGCCAGCAGCCGCGGCGGCGAAGCCGGCGCCGGAAGCGCGAGCGCGAAGAACGCGACCAGCGCGACAACAAGTTTGGAAAATACCGAAAGTTAGTCTTGGGCTGAACCTCGGGATCGTGATTGCAGAGGATCATCTCTTCGTTTCCCAGAGTCTTGCCGCGGCGCTGACGGCGACGGCGCCGAGGAGGCGATGCCGCTGACCGAGCGCGAACTGGCCGTCCTGCAGGCGATCGCGCGCGGGCACACGAATGCCAGCGCGGCGGCGCTTCTCGGCGTCAGCCCAAAGACCGTGGACAGCCATCGCACCAGCCTGATGCGCAAGCTCGGCGTCCATTCCACCGCCAGCCTGCTCCTCGCCGGGGTCCGCGCCGGCCTGATCGATCCGCCGAGCCTGCGCTGGGCCCGGCCCGCCGCCCCGATTGGGTTCATCACCTGATTGGTCCGGCGCCGCCGATTGCCGAAGCTTGACCCCACCGAAGCCAACCAAGGCCTCCGCAACGGCTCGGGAGGGTTCGGCACATGGAAGCACACGCGCTCATCGCCTTTGCCGCGGCGCGCTTTGCCCTCGCCGCGGCACCCGGCCCCCTCGTCGCCATGATCGTCACCCGCGCGATGAGCCGCGACATGGCCGGGGCCACCGCCTTCGCGGCGGGCTTCTGCATCGGCAACGTGCTCGCCATCCTGACCATCGCCCTTGGCGTCGGGGCATGGGTGGCGGGCAGCCCGGAATGGCTGACCGTGCTGAAACTCTGCGCCGCCGCCTATCTTTTCGGCCTAGCGCTGCAGATCTGGCGCGACAGCATCGCGGGCGCGGCCCGGAGCCTGGACGCCGCCTTGCCGCGCCCGCGCTGGCTGCCGTCGACCGGAGCCGGGGTCGCGCTCTGCCTGGGCAGCCCCGCGACCTTCGTCTACTACCTGCTGCTGTTGCCCTCCGTCGCGCCCGAGGGACTGACCGACCTGGCGACCCTGGCCGCGGTCCTGACGGTCAGCCTGGTCGCCGTCGGCCTGGCGCTGGTCGGAACGATCCTGCTGGCCAGCCAGGTGCACCGGCTGCTGGTCCGGCCGGCCGCGCAGATCGCATGCGGCCGGGCGATGGCCGCGCTCCCGGGCGTGAGCTCGGTCTCGCTTCTCGCGATCTGAGCCCCGCGCCCGCCATCGGGCACCGACCTCGTTTGCCAGGGAGGCTCCCTCCGATGGCACCGTTCCAGGCCCAGCCCCTGCCCTCCCTGCCCGCCGACGCCGGGCGCGAGGCCGCGGCCGGCTTCCCGCCGCAATCGTCCTGGCTGCCCGACCCGGCGGGCGAACCCGCCGCGCCGAACCGGTGGCGCTGATCTGCCTCTCGGCGGGCCTTCTGCTGGGCTGGAGCGCGCTCTTCTACCTCTTCGGCGCGCTGCTCGAGCCGGCATCGGCGCGTCTGGACCGCGCCGCCCGCAGGCGCGCCTGCCGGCTGGCGCTGCAGGCGGCACGGCGGCGCCCGGTCTTCTGGGGCCTGCTGGTCTCCTTTGCGCTGCTCTCCTTCGCCGAAGGACTGGTCCTCAGCCATGCCGTGCCGGCGCTGGTCGAGTTCGGCCAGGCCGAGGCGCTGGCGCTCCTGGCGATGGCGCTGCTCGGCCCGTGCATGACCGCCGGCCGGTTCTGCCTGCTGTGGTTCAGGCCGAACGGGTCGAGCCTTCCCTGCGCGATCCTCGCCGCCATCGGGATGGCCGGCGGCATCGCCCTGATGCCCTTCGCCGGCGCGCAGGCGGGGGCCGGGCTTTTCGCGATGGTGCTGTTCGGCCTGGGGTTCGGCCTGGTCATCGTGCTCAAGCCGATCCTGGTCACCGAATGCCTGGGCTACACGTCGATCGGCGCCCTGCTGGGCGCGATGGCGCTGCCGTGCTTCTCGGCGCTCGCCACGGCGCCCTATGCCGGCGCGCTCCTCTGGGAGCGGGGCGGATACGCGCTTGCGCTTCCGGTGGCGGCGCTGGCAGCGAGTGCCGGCGCGCTCGGCCTGCTGGCGCTTGCCACCTTGCGCCGCGGTCAGCGCCGCGGCTGGCCCGGCGGCGCCGGCATGGCGCAAGCTTCGTCCGGTACCGGCGGGACACCGAAGCCCCGGCCGGCCGGGGCTTTTCACGGCCCGTCCCTCTTGCGCCACGGAAGTCGGGGCGATACATAGCCGCTCACGGGGGGCGATTAGCTCAGCGGTAGAGCGCTTCGTTCACATCGAAGATGTCGGCGGTTCAAATCCGTCATCGCCCACCATCACCCCCATCGCCTGCAAGCCTCTTCCGAAGCGCTCCGGGCGTCGCTGAACCCGTCGAGATGCGGATCGCGGCTGCCTCGGCGCGAACGGGCATC
>SLPP01000037.1 GCA_007131945.1 Paracoccaceae bacterium
CCATCGGCGGTTGCAGCGGTTCCTCCGGCACGTGGACCTCGGCCCGGACCGGACGGCGCCGATCATCGCCCGGCTGACCGGGTCGGAAGCGGCCAGGTTCCTCGCGCTCGACCGCACGGCCTGGAAGGTCGGGACCCGCGCAAGCTCGCCCTCCTGATGGCGGTGGTGGCGCTCGCCATCGCCTGGGCCGTCCGCCTCGCCGCCGACCGGCTCGGGCCCGGCGCCCCCCGGCGCAGGTCCCTCGGCTGCTTCGCACAGTCCCGGTTTCATCTCGGCCTCGACAGGCTCCGGGATCTGCTTGGCCCGGACCACGAAGACGCCCTCAACCCATGGCGAGGACGCCTAAGCCTGTCTCGGGAAAGCGCGCCGACCCAGGAAGTCGTGCAGCGTGCCCTGCCGCAACCTCTGGCGACAGCCTACCCAAGACGAAGGATCCCGACGCAGACACGCGCGGAACGCGCGCCCGCTCTGCCGGCCGAAAAGTTTCATTGCGGTTAACGGCGCCGGATTCTGAAAGAAAAACATAGGTTTGCGAGAGTGCACAAATTTGTGCACCCCGCCACGATGCGCGGCCGGGCCGGTCGTGGCCGTCGGAGGCGTCAGATGCTCAGGCAGACGTATTTCATCTCCAGGTAATCCTCGATCCCGTGGCGCGAGCCCTCGCGGCCGAGCCCCGACTGCTTGACGCCGCCGAAGGGCGCGACCTCGGTCGAGATGATGCCGGTATTGACCCCGACGATCCCGTATTCCAGCGCCTCCTGCACGCGGGTGATGCGGCCCACGTCCCGGGCGTAGAAATAGGCGGCCAGGCCGAAGATCGTGTCGTTGGCCATGGCGATCGCCTCCTCCTCGGTCTCGAACCGGAAGAGGGGGGCGAGCGGGCCGAAGGTCTCTTCCTTCGCCACCGCCATCTCCTGCGTGACGCCGGTCACGATCGTCGGCTTGAAGAAGGTGCCGCCGAGCGGATGCGGCTCGCCCCCGGTGAGGATCCTGCCGCCCTTCGAGACCGCGTCGTCGATATGCTCGCGCACCTTGTCGACGGCGGCGGCGTTGATCAAGGGTCCGAGATCGACGCCCTCCTCGAGCCCGTCGCCGACCTTCATCGCCTCGACCGCCGCCTTCAACTTCCCGGCGAAGGCGTCATAGACCCCGGCCTGGACATAGATGCGGTTGGCACAGACGCAGGTCTGGCCGTTGTTGCGGTACTTGGACATGATCGCGCCCTGCACTGCGGCGTCGAGATCGGCGTCGTCGAAGACGATGAAGGGGGCATTGCCACCCAGTTCCATCGAGCACTTGATGACTTGGTCGGCGGCCTGCCTGAGAAGGATCCGCCCGACTTCGGTCGAGCCGGTGAAGGTGAGCTTGCGCACCTTCGGGTTCTCGCAGAATTCCTTGCCCACGTCCGAGGAGCGCGAGGAGGTGACGATCGACATCAACCCCTTCGGCACGCCGGCGCGCTCGGCCAGCACCGCCATCGCCAGCGCCGAGAGCGGCGTCTCGGCCGCCGGTCGACCGACGAAGCCGCAGCCGGCGGCCAGCGCCGGGGCGACCTTGCGCGCGATCATCGCGTTGGGGAAGTTCCACGGCGTGATCGAGGCGGCAACGCCGATCGGCTGGCGCAGCACGGTGATGCGCTTGTCGGGCTGATGGCCGGGGATCGTCTCGCCGTAGATGCGCTTGGCTTCCTCGCCGAACCACTCGACGAAGGCGGCGCCGTAGAGGATCTCGCCCTTCGCCTCGGCGCGAGGCTTGCCCATCTCGGCGGTCAGGATCGTCGCCAGGTCGTCGGCATTGGCGACCATCAGGTCGAACCAGGCGCGCAGGATCGCGGCGCGTTCCTTGCCGGTGCGCGCCGCCCATTCCTTCTGCGCCGCGTCCGCCGCCGCGATGGCGCGCGCCACCTCGGCGCGCGAGAGGTCCGCCACCTCGGCGATCACGTCACCGCGGGCGGGGTTGGTGACCTTGAAGGTCTTGCCGTCGGCGGCGTCGATCCAGTCGCCGGCGACATAGGCGCGGGTTTCCAGAAGCGTCGGATCCTTCAAGAGCGACCGCAGGTCGGTGCTTGTGTCGAGCATGGTTGCCTCCCAAGGCTGCAGATGATCTGAGGTTGATCCGAGTCTCACCACATCGGCCGGAGGAACACAATGGAGGCGACCGAGGACCTGAGCCGCGCCTATGCCAACGCCGACTTCATTCCCGGCGCCGATGCCTTTCCCCCGCGCTGGCGCGGGGAAGCGGCGGCGCTGCGCGCGGCACTGGGGTCACGCGCGCGCTGTGGGATCGCCTACGGGCCGGGGGCGCGGCAGCGGTTCGACCTGTTCCTGCCCGCGGGCACGGCGACGGGGCTGATGGTGTTCATCCATGGCGGCTACTGGATGGCGTTCTCGCCCGAGGACTGGGCGGGCTTCGCCGAAGGCGCGCTGGCGCGGGGCTGGGCAGTGGCGATGCCGGGCTACACGCTCGCCCCGGAGGCGCGCATCGCGGCGATGACCGACGAGATCGAGGCGGCGATCGGCGCGGCGGCGGCCGAGGTGGCGGGGCCGCTGGTCGTCACCGGGCATTCGGCGGGCGGGCATCTGTCGGCGCGGATGGCTTGCGCCGACCGCCGGCCCGCCTGGGCGGACCGGCTGGCCCGCGTGGTGCCGATCTCACCGCTTGCGGACCTGCGGCCGCTGATGCGCACGGCGATGAACGAAACGCTGCGGATCGACGCGGCGGAGGCGGCGGCCGAGAGCCCGGCGCTTCTGCCCCGGCGGCCGGGGGTCGAGGTCAGCGTCCGGGTCGGCGCGCAGGAGCGGCCGGCCTTCCTGTGGCAGGCAAGGCTTCTCTCCGAGGCATGGGACTGCCCCTGGCATGCCGAGCCGGGGCGGCACCATTTCGACGTGATCGACGGGCTGAAGGTGCCGGACTCGCCGCTGATGGAGACGCTGCTGGGCGGGCTTTGAGGGCAGATCCGACGCCCCCGAGGCGGGAATCCGGGCCGGCGTGCAAATTTGCACAAGGCGTCAAGCTCTTGAAATCGCTATGTTAACCATAACAAATTAACCTGATCTTAACCGGCGCTCAGGCCCGGATGCGCCGATCTGGCGGCATTCGTCCACCGACCGGC
>SLPP01000021.1 GCA_007131945.1 Paracoccaceae bacterium
GGCCCGGGCGAGGTGATGCGCCTCATGGCCCGTCGCGTCGGGCCCGGCGGGACGGTGACCGGGGTCGACATCGACCCGGCGGTCGGCACCTGGGGGCTCGCGCGGCTGCGTGCCGAGGAGGCGGGCACGTTTCATTTCCACGCCACCGACCTGCTCACCGGCGACGCGCCACCCGGTGCGCCGTTCGACCTCGTCTTCTGCCGTTTCCTGCTGCTCCACATGGACGATCCCGTCGCGATGGTGCGGCGCCTGGCGGCGCTGACGAAGCCCGGCGGCACGCTTGTCGCCATCGATTCCGTCTTGGACACCGCAAGATGCGCGCCGTTCGAACCGAATCTGGCCCGCGCCTTCGAGATCATGCAGGGAACCCTCGCCGCCGCCGGCCGGCCGCTCGATGCCGGGGTGCGCCTGGGCGAGTGGTTCCGGGCCGTGGGTCTGCCGATGCCGTCCGGGACCGACATGCAGGGCTTCTTCATGGTTGCGAAAGCCGATTCCATGCTGTCCAAGCTCCTTGCCGGCGTTGCGCCACACGCGATCCGGATGGGGCTTTCCACCGAGGAGGAGATCGCCCGGCTGCAATCCGACATTCGCGAGGTCGCGGCGAGGGGTGAGCATTGCGTCCTCTGGCCGTGCGTCACCGCCGCCTGGACCCGGGTCGGGGGCTGAGCGGCGTCGCCACCTCGCGCGGCGCGGAGGGTGCACCGCGCGCCCCTTGCCCGTGCCGTGGCGTCACGGCATGCTGCGCGGCAAACGGAGGGGCGCGAATGAACCGGCAATGGCTGCTCGACCATCATCCCGAGGGGCCGGCGACCGCCGATTGCTGGCGGCTGGCCGAGGCGCCGGTGCCCGAACCCCGGCCGGGGCAGATCCTCGTCAGGCTGCGCTGGTTGTCGATGGATCCCTACATGCGCGGCCGCATCGCGAAGGGGCCGAACTATGCCGCCGGGGTGCGGCCGGGCGAGGTGATGCAGGGCGGCGGTGTGGGCGAGGTGGTCGCCTCGAACCACCCCGACTGGCGCGCGGGCGATCTGGTCGAGGCGATGGGCATGGGCTGGCAGGACTACGCGCTGCTCAGTCCCGACGCCCCCGGCTCGGCCCGCGCCAACCGCGTCCCCGAGGGCGTGCCGGAACAGGCGACCTTGAGCTGGCTGGGCATGCCCGGCCTGACCGCCTGGATCGGCCTGACCGAGATCGCCCGACCGATGCCGGGCGAGACGGTGGTGATCTCGGCCGCTTCGGGCGCGGTGGGGCAGGTCGCGGGGCAGATCGCCGCGGCGATGGGCGCACGGCCGGTGGCGATCGCCGGCTCGGACGAGAAGCTCGCGCATTGCCGCGACCTGGGCTTCGTCGCCGGCGTCAACCACCGCAGCCCGACCCTCGCCAAGGAGCTGCGCGCCGCGTGTCCCGAGGGCGTGCATGTCTTCTTCGACAATACCGGCGGCGTGATCCATGACACGGTGCTGGCGCAACTCGCGACGCATGCACGCGTCATCGTCTGCGGGCGCATCGCGGTCGTCGACCGGCCCGCCGACCAGGATATCGGGCTGCGCGCCTCGTCCCGGCTGATCGTGACCCGGGCGCGGGTGCAGGGGCTCATCGTCTTCGACTGGTGGCACAGGCGCGAGGAGGCGATGGCGCATCTGGCGCGGCTCTGGCGCGAGGGGCGTCTGAACTACCGCGAGGACGTGGTCGAGGGTCTGGAGAACGCGCCCGAAGCCTTCCTGCGCATGATGGCCGGGCAGAACTTCGGCAAGCAGCTCGTCCGCCTCTGACGCGTGGATCCGGTTAACCCGGACGATACGCACCGCGCGCATCTGCCACCCGCTTGCCATACGCCTGCCACACGCTTGCCAGCACCCCTGCCGGCGCCCCCCTGCCTCCCGCGCCCGGTTGCACGCGCCCGCCGCACCGGCCTATCATCGGCCCGACATCAGACCCGTCCGGAGCCGCCATGCCCTATGCCTACGACGACCAGAACGTCTTCGCCCGCATCCTGCGCGGCGAGATCCCGTGCAAGAAGGTGCTGGAGACCGAGCATTCCCTCGCCTTCGAGGATATCGCGCCGAAAGCCCCACATCATGTGTTGGTCATCCCCAAGGGTCCCTACATCACGTATGACCACTTCGCGCTCGAGGCTTCGGAGGCCGAGATCGCCGACTTCGCCCGCGCCATCGGCGAGGTCTGCCGCGCCCTCGGCATCCGCCCGGGCGAGGGCGGCGGCGGCTACCGGCTGATCTCGAATGCCGGCGCCGACGGGGTGCAGGAGGTGCCGCATCTGCACGTCCATATCCTCGGCGGCCGGCCGATGGGCCCGATGCTCTCCCGTCCCTGACACCCGGCCTTGCGACCCCTCCGGCCAGCCGCTAGGAGAGGTCCGCAACAGGTCAGAGAGAGCCCGATGATCAGCTCCGATTCCCATGCCGTCACCGCCGACGAGCTCCTCCAGTTCATTGAACGTTATGAAAAGCTTGAGGCTGAGAAGAAGGACATCACCGACCAGCAGAAGGAGGTGATGGCCGAGGCCAAGGGCCGTGGCTACGACACAAGGGCCTTGCGCAAGATTGTCGCCCTGCGTCGCCGCAAGCCCGACGAGATCGCCGAGGAAGAGGCGGTGCTCGAGGTCTACAAGGCCGCGCTTGGCATGAGCTGACCGCCGCGCTTGAGCGGTCGGCGCCGCCGCCTATCGAACCAGCCGCGAAATACAGCCGAAGGTCTCGATCGCGTCCCGCGCAACCTGCTTGAGCGCGCCGGCCGGAATCGCTACGAGGGATGCAGCCGGCGTAGCTCAGTTGGTAGAGCAACGCTCTTGTAAAGCGAAGGTCGGGGGTTCGAGTCCCTCCGCCGGCACCATGTTTAAGTTAATTATAAGTAAATACAACGGCTTAGGCGGGCCCCACAGAAAGCCCCCGCCTATTCCCCCGCCATCCTGATTGCGCTTCCCTGAGACATCCTGAGCACTTTTTCGCGCAAGCCGCATGTCCGGCCGCTATAAGGCAGTTGTCAATCCCGGAGCAAAATGGGTCAGAGAACCGGTGGAATAGTCCCCAGCGGCTGGGGTCTGGCAGGCGCCTTGGCGCGTGCGCTCCCAAGTAGCTGGCGCGCGTCA
>SLPP01000090.1 GCA_007131945.1 Paracoccaceae bacterium
CCCGTCCACCCAGTCCGGCACGACGCGGCTGGCCGGGCCGACGAGATGCGCGTCGAAATCGCCCGAGATGTCGGTCCGGGTCATGTTGATCTCGGTGCAATGCGCCCCCGCCGCGCGCGCCTGCATGACGAAACCCGCCGCCGGCCAGACCTGGCCCGAGGTGCCGATCGCGGCGAAGATCTCGGCCCCGGCCAGTTCCGCCTCGATCCGCTCCATCGCGTGGGGAAACTCGCCGAACCAGACGACATCGGGCCGCGTCGCCGGGCGGCGGCAGGCGGGGCAGGGATCGTCCGGCGCCATCGCCATCGGCGCCGGCCAAACATGGCCGCAGGCGGCGCAGCGCGCCCGCATCAGCGCGCCGTGCATCTGGATGACGTTTTCCGACCCGGCGCGGTGGTGCAGGTCGTCGACATTCTGCGTGACGATCACCACCTCGCCCGGCCGCGCCGCCTCCAGCCGGGCGAGCGCCGCGTGCGCGGCGTTGGGCGCGGCCTCGGCGCAGTTCCTGCGCCGGGCATTGTAGAAGGCGTGCACCAGCGCCGGGTTGCACCGGAACCCCTGCGGCGTCGCCACCTCCTCGAGGTCGTATTGCGACCAGATCCCGCCCTCGTCGCGGAAGGTCCCGAGCCCGCTCTCGGCCGAGATCCCCGCCCCGGTCAGCACCACGATCCGCGCCATCTCGGCCCCCCGACCTTCAGCCCCGCTGCAGCTTCACCGGCTCGGTCCGCGCCAGCCGCAGGACATGCGCCATGAAGGGTTTCGTGGTGTCCTCGGCGCGCGTCGCGGCGTAGAGCCGCCTGGTCATGCCGCCTTCGGTCAGCGGCCTCGTGACGTAGTCCGAGGAATACCTGACCTCGCGCAGGACCCAGTCGGGCAGCACCGCCACCCCGCGGCCGGAGGCGACGAGAAGCAGGATCACCGCGGTGAGCTCCACCTGCCGGATCGCGCGGGGTTCGACCTTGGCCGGCGTCAGGAGGCCGGTGAAGACGTCGAGCCGGGTGCGGTCCACCGGGTAGCTGATCAGCACCTCGTCGCGGAAATCCTCGGCCTCGACGAAGGGCTTCGCGGCGAGCGGGTGGGTCGCGGCGGCGACGAAGCGGGGCTCGTAGTCGAAAAGCGGCGTGAAGGTGACGCCGGGGATATCCTCGGGGTCGGAGGAGACGACGAGGTCCACCTCCTCGCGCACCAGCGCCGGCAGCGCGCCGAAGGCGAGGCCGGGCCGGATGTCGACATCGACATCGGGCCAGGCGTGGCGGAACTTGTCGAGCACCGGGAAGAGCCATTCGAAGCAGGCATGGCATTCGATGGCGATGTGCAGCCGGCCCGACTTGCCGGCGACCAGCGCGCGGAACTCGTCCTCGAGCGCGTCGATCCGCGGCAGGACGTCCTCGGCCAGCCGCAGGAGCTTCATGCCCGCCGAGGACAGCCGCAAGGGCTTCGTCCGCCGCACGAAAAGCTCGACCCCGCACTGCTCCTCCAGCCCCTTGAGCTGGTGGCTCAGCGCCGACTGGGTGATGTTCAGCATGTCCGCGGCCTTGCCGACGCCGCCGGCCTCGTGGATCGCCCTTATCGTGCGCAGATGGCGGAATTCGAGATGCATTATGCGCCGCGCCTCATGGAGATGATGAGAACAATGAATTTGTCTCACAATGCCGCAGGTGCAACAAGGGGGCGTCAACAGGAGCTGCCACCATGCCCACACCGCGCGTCTCGTTCGAGTTCTTCCCGCCGAAATCGCTGGAGGCGAGCTTCCGGCTATGGGACACGGTTCGCATGCTGGCGCCGCTTGCGCCCGAATTCGTCTCGGTCACCTACGGCGCCGGCGGCACGACGCGGCAGCTCACCCACGAGGCGGTGACGACGATCGGCCGCGAATTCGGCCTCAACGTCGCCGCGCATCTGACCTGCGTCGATGCCAGCCGCGACGAGACGCTGGCCATCGCGCGCGGTTACGCCGAGGCCGGCCTGCGCGAGATCGTGGCGCTCAGGGGCGACCCGCCGAAGGGGCAGGGGCGTTTCGTGCCGCACGCGGAGGGTTTCGCCGATTCGGTCGAGCTGATCGCGGCGCTGAAGGCCGAGGGCGCCTTCACCCTGCGCGTCGGCGCCTATCCCGAGCCGCATCCCGAGGCGACGGACGCGCAGGCCGACATCCGCTGGCTCAAGCGCAAGTTCGAGGCCGGCGCCGACAGCGCGATCACCCAGTTCTTCTTCGAGCCCGAGACCTTCCTGCGCTTCCGCGACGCCTGCGCGCGCGAGGGCATCGACGCCTCGAGGATCGTCCCCGGCATCGTCCCGATCGAGAACTGGGCCGGCATCCGCCGCTTCGCGCGGGCCGCCGGCGCCTCGATCCCGGCCTGGCTCGACGACGCCTTCGACAAGGCCGCGCGCGACGGGCGCGAGCAGCTCCTGGCGACCGCGCTCTGCAGCGAGCTGTGCGACACGCTGATGGGCGAGGGGGTCGAGCATCTGCATTTCTACACGCTCAACCGCGCGCAGCTCACCCGCGATGTCTGCCACGCGCTCGGCGTCACCGCGCAGGTGCAGCTGCAGAACGTCGCCTGAGGCGCTGCGCCGTCAGATCGCCGGGCCGGCCGCGACGCGCGCCTGCAGCGCGGCCAGAAGCGGGCGGCGGCGGCCGCGGGCGCGCGCAATCTCGGCCGCCTCGACCAGTCCGGCATCGTCGATGGCGCGGGCGATCCCGCCGACGAACTGCGCCGCATAGCCGACCCGGCCGCCGTCGAGCAGCAGCGCATGGGCGCGTTTCAGATCGTCGTGCAGCGCCATCGGATCGGCCCCGGCATTGCGCTCGGCGACGACCGCCTCGGCATTGACGGCGAAATCGCGGGCGAGCAGCGCCTGCGCCTGCTCGCTGGTCAGCCCGAGCAGCGCCTCCAGATGCCCGGCGAGGCTCAACGGCTTGGCGCAGAACACGTCCGCGCCGGCGGCAAGCGCCGCCGCGCGCCGCTCGGGATCGCCCGAGATCGCGACGATCCGCGGCCGGCGCGGGGCCATCGCGGTCAGCTCGGCGATCAGCTCGATGCCCGATCCGTCGGGCAGGCCCAGGTCGATCAGCGCCAGGTCCGGACGATAGACCTGCAGATGCTC
>SLPP01000045.1 GCA_007131945.1 Paracoccaceae bacterium
ATCTTCGGGTGATTTGAACCCACCCAAGCGGAGGCTGGCTGGCAAATCCTGCAGATGGGGCCGTTCCGCGGCGATACGTTTGCCCTGGGCAGCGTTCCGGCGGCCGACAATCTCGTCGATGAAGGCGCGGCAGGCACCGAGATTGACGAAATCCGCGCTGCCGCGCATCAGCAGCGCGTCGCGGATCGCGCTCTTGAGATGGCCATGGGCGCTTTCGATGGCGCCATTCTCATGCGCCAGGCCCTTGTTGTTGCGCGTCGGCGTCATCCGGTAGTGGGCGCACAGGGCATCATAGCGTCGGGTGAGATCCGACCTATCGCGTCATGATCTATGCCGAGACGACCGCGGATGCCGAAAAGCAACGCAAGGCTTTCCTGATAGCATGGATACGCCGGCATGACGCCCGGCGAGATCCGCCGCAAGGCCGCGCGGATCTGCGACTGGGCGGCGGGTCCCGCCGAAGCCGTCAAGTGAAAAAAACGAGCGCCCGCCGCGCGGACGCGCAGCGGGCGTATTCGTTTCGGCAAGGCGAGGGTTCAGCCGCGCTCCTCGATGATCTGCACCAGATGCGGGATCGAGTTCACCATGCCGCGCACGGAGGGCGTGTCCTCCAGTTCGCGGATGCGGTGCATCTTGTTCAGGCCCAGGCCCTTCAGCGTCTCGCGCTGGACCTTGGGGCGGCGGATCGGCGAGCCGATCTGCTTGACGACGATGGTCTTGGCCATGATGCGCCCTCCTTAGGCTTCCGCCGCCTGCGGCTGCTCGTCCTTGCGCAGGATGTCGGCCACCTTCTTGCCGCGACGCTGCGCGACCATCCGGGGGCTCGATTCCCGCTTCAGCCCGTCGATCGTCGCGCGGATCATGTTGTAGGGGTTCTGGCTGCCGAGCGACTTCGCCACCACGTCCTGCAGGCCCAGCATCTCGAACACCGCGCGCATCGGGCCGCCGGCGATGATGCCGGTTCCCGGCACCGCGGTGCGCATGATCACCTTGCCCGCGCCATGCCGGCCCTCGATGTCGTGGTGCAGCGTGCGCCCGTCGCGCAGCGGCACCCGGATCATCGAGCGCTTGGCCTGTTCGGTCGCCTTGCGCACGGCCTCGGGCACTTCCTTGGCCTTGCCCTTGCCGAAGCCGACGCGGCCCTTCTGGTCGCCGACGACGACGAGCGCGGCGAAGCCGAAGCGCTTGCCGCCCTTCACCGTTTTCGACACGCGGTTGATCGCCACCAGACGATCGGCGAATTCCGGGCTGTCGTCGCGCTCGCGGCGGTCCCGGCGGTGTTCTCTCTCTGCCATGATCGTCTCCTCAGAACTTCAGGCCGCCCTCGCGGGCGGCGTCGGCCAGCGCCTTGACCTTGCCGTGATAGAGAAAGCCTCCGCGGTCGAAATAGCATTCCTCGACCCCGGCTGCCTTCGCACGCTCGGCCAGTTTCGCGCCGACCCTGGCGGCGGCGTCGACATTGTTCACGCCGACGACGCCGAGTTCCTTCTCGAGCGTCGAGGCGGCGGCGACGGTCACGCCGCGCGTATCGTCGATCAGCTGCGCGCTGATGTTCTTGTTCGAGCGGTGGACCGACAGGCGCAGCCGGCCATTCGCCGACCTGCGCAACTTGTTCCGCACGCGCAGGCGGCGCTTCTGGAACAACTTCCGTTTGGTGTTCGCCATCTGATGCGCCCCTACTTCTTCTTGCCTTCCTTGCGGAAGATGTATTCGCCCTTGTAGCGGATGCCCTTGCCCTTGTAGGGCTCGGGGCGGCGCCATTCGCGGATGTTCGCGGCGACCTGGCCGACGAGCTGCTGGTCGGATCCCTCGATCACGATCTCGGTGGGCTTGGGCACCGAGACGGTGACGCCGGCGGGCACATCGAAGACGACCTCGTGGCTGTAGCCGAGCGAGAGCTTCAGGTCCTTGCCCTGCATCGCCGCCCTGTAGCCGACGCCGACCAGTTCGAGCTCGCGCTTGAAGCCCTCTGTCACGCCCTGCGCGAGATTCGCCACCATCGAGCGCGACATCCCCCATTGCTGGCGGGCGCGCTTCGACAGGCCGCGGGGCTTGACGTGCACCACGTTGTCCTCGAGCACGATCTCGATGTCGTCAGTGGCGGTAAAGCTGCGGCTTCCCTTGGGGCCCTTGACCTCGATGGTCTGGCCCGAGACGGTGGCGCTGACGCCCTTGGGCAGCGCGACCGGCTGTTTGCCGATACGAGACATGTCAGCCCTCCTCAGAACACACGGCAGAGCACTTCGCCGCCGACATTGGCCGCGCGCGCCGCTGCATCCGACATCACACCCTTCGGCGTCGAGACGACCGAGACGCCAAGCCCGTTGCGCACCGAGGGGATGTCCTTCACCCCGGCATAGACGCGCCGGCCCGGCTTCGAGATGCGCTTGAGTTCGCGGATCGCCGGTTCGCCCGCCGAGTACTTCAGCGCGATCTCCAGCTCCTCGTGGCCCTCGGGGGTGGTCACACGCTCGTATCCGCGTATATAGCCTTCGTCGGCCAGCACATCCAGCACCCAGGCGCGCAGCTTCGAGGAAGGCGAGCGCACGCTCGTCTTGCCGCGCAGCTGCGCGTTGCGGATGCGGGTCAGCATATCGCCGAGAGGATCGTTCATCGACATCTCGTCCCCTCCTTACCAGCTCGACTTGACCATGCCGGGAACCTGGCCGAACGAGCCCAGCTCGCGCAGCATGATCCGGCTGAGTTTCAGCTTCCGATAGTAGCCCTTCGGCCGACCCGTCAGCTCGCAGCGGTTGTGCAGGCGGGTTGGCGACGAGTTGCGCGGCAGTTGCGCCAGCTTCAGGCTCGCCTTGAAGCGCTCTTCCATCGAGACGTTCTGGTCATTGGCGACCGCCTTCAGCGCGGCGCGCTTGGCGGCATGCTTCTGCACCAGGCGCTGACGCTTCTTTTCGCGTTCGACCATGGATTTCTTTGCCATGTTTCTCTCTCCTTCCGCGTCAGCTGTTGAACGGCATGTTGAAGTGCTTCAACAGCGCCTTGGCTTCCGCGTCGGTTTTCGCGGTGGTGCAGATGATCACGTCCATGCCCCAGACCTCGTCGACCTTGTCGAAGTCGATCTCGGGGAAGACGATGTGTTCCTTGA
>SLPP01000326.1 GCA_007131945.1 Paracoccaceae bacterium
GAGACCTCGCTCATGTTGGTGTACATGAAATGCACGGCAAAGCGCAGGTCGCGCATCAGGTTGTCGCGGAAGACATTGTCGCGCGAGGCATTCGAGAAGATCCCGTCGCGGCCGAAGCGGATGTCGTTGCCCTCGACCACGGTGCCCGGCGCGTTCCAGACATAGATGCCGTTGCCGCGGTCGTTCATGCGGTGGTCCTGGCGGCCGACGATCCGGTTGCCGCGCACCACGCTGTCGGTGGCGCCGAAGACATGCACGCCGACCAGGTTCCCGATCATCGCGTTGTTCTCGATCAGCGCCCGTTCGGCGGTGCGGTCGAGCTTGACGCCGGCATCGACGACGGGGTGTTCGTCGCCCGAGCCGACCAGCGTCAGCCCGCGCACGGTGACGTCGGGGCCGGTGACGCGGATCACGTCGCCCTGGCCGCCGCCGTCGATCGTCGCCTCGCCGCGCCCGTCGAGCGTGATGGGGCGGTCGAGCACCACCGGGCCGTCGTGACGGCCCGGGGCAAGGATGAGCACGTCGCCGGGGTCCGCCCCGGCGATGGCGGCGGCCAGCGCCCCCGGCTCGGCCGGCACCAGCCGTTCCCCCGCGTCCGCGGCAAGCGGGGCGAGGAAGGCCAGCAGGGCGACCGTCAGTAAGCGCAGGCCGGTCATGTCAGGCGCCTCTCGGCTCGACGAGCATCCGCCCGCGCATCTCCATGTGCAGCGCGTGGCAGAACCACTGGCAATAGTACCAGTAAACGCCGGGCTTCGTCGCCACGAAGGTCGCCGAGGCGGTCTGCAGCGGGCTCAGTTCGAAGGCGATGCCGTGATCGCCGAGGCAGAAGCCGTGCGCCAGGTCCTCGATATCGTCGAGGTTGGTGATGATCACCGTGACCTCGTCGCCCTCCTGGACGGTGAAGCTCTCCATCGAGAAGTTCGGCGCCATCGAAGACATGTAGACGCGCACCTTGTTGCCGTCGCGCACGACCGTCTCCATCCAGTCGTCGATATCGACGCCGTCGGCCTCGGCCTGGGCACGGGTATCGGCCCAGGTCGGGTCGTTGCGGTCGTAGACATGGACCGGATTGACGATGTCGGCCCGCACGATGATCGAATCGTGCGGCTCCGAGAAGGCCGGGCCGTCGTGGACCAGGCGCAGGTTGTCCCCCTCGATGACGAAGAGCTGCTCGTTCTCGGGCTTGAGCGGCCCGACATTGAGGAAGCGGTCCTTCGAGAACTTGTTCATCGAGATGAAGTACTTCGCATCCGCCTCCAGCGTCTCGCCCATCGAGGTCGAGTTGTGACCCGGCTGGTAGTGGACGTCGGTCTTCGAGATGATCGGGTCCACGTCCTCGCCGTTGAAGGCCCGGATCGCCTTCTCGATGTTCCAGAACGCGATCTGGCTGTCGAGGAAGAGCGTGGTATAGGCGTTGCCCTTGCCGTCGAAGGCGGTGTGAAGCGGGCCAAGGCCCAGTTCCGGCTCGGCCACCAGCACGGTCGCGCGCGGGTCGAGACTCTCGTCCTCGAAGATCAGGTCGAGCTTGGTGACGTCGATCACCGAGACGGTGGGCGAGAGCTTGCCGCCGATGCACAGATGCTTCTTGTCCGGCGCCATGTTGCAGCCATGCGGGTTGTTCGGGATCGGGATGTAGCGCGTGTAGTCCTTGTTGCGACCCTTGCGCCCGTCGACGACCTTGACGCCCTGCAGCTCGATGTAGTCGCCCTCCTCGATCGCGCGCTCGATGGCGCGGATGTTGAACACCACCACATGGTCCATCTCGGAGGCCGTCATCTCGGCGAGGTTCATCCCCATTTCCGAGTTGTACGAGGTCGAGAAGGCCCATTTGCCCTCGTAGTCGGCATCGGTGTTGTCGAGGTTGCCCGAGACCATCACCTGCCAGGCGATCTCCATCGTGTCGCCGTCAAGCGCGGTGAAGAAGTTCACGTATTTCTCGGGCTCGTCGAGCACCGAGCCGTCATTGACCATCGGCACCTCGTCCTCGCCATTGGCGAAGACATAGCCGGTGCGCGGGTATTTCTGCGGGCGCAGGCCGTGGATTGCCTTGGCGTTGGGGATCTCAACTATCTTGTCGCATTTCATGATGTCGCAACGCACCCGCGCGACGCGGGTGTTGGCCTTGTCATTCATGAACAGGTAGCGGCCGTCATATGTGCCCTCGGTGAAGGACATGTGCACATGGTGCAGGTCGCCATTGTCATGCACCTTCTTGCCATTGGCCTCGAGAAAGGCCTTGGTCTGGGGCAGCATGTTCTCGGTCATGATCTTGATCGATTCGTTCGTCTGCCCCCAGCCGGTGGCCGAGCAGCGGTTGAACACCGGCCCGCGCATCAGCTCGCGCATCGAAGGCACGCCGAGAATGCGCATCTCGCCGGTCTGGCCCGAGGACCAGAAGCCATAATATTCATCAAGCTGGCCCGGCTCCACATGCGCATCGGCCACCGATGCGCTGGCGCTGCCGGTCGAGGCGGCGGTGGCGAGGCCCGCGGCCCCGCCCAGAAGCCCCAGCCGCGCGGCGGTGCCCGTGGCGCCGGCGCCCATCAGTGCCGCACCGCCGGCCGTCGCGCCCAGCAGGCCACGGCGGCTGATACCGGTTTTCTTGGTCTTGTCAGACATTGTCTGTCTCCTTGGTTGCAGGTCTGGTCTTGGTCGCCCGGTCCAGCGCCTCGGCAGGGCGCTGTGTCCCGGCAGATACGGCAGCGCGCCGCTTGATCTGCCGGATCACGACCGGACATTTGCTTTCCGACTGGTAGAGAACCTGACAATTCATGCAGTTGAGGCATTCATTGGGGTTGATCTCGCCGGTCGGGTGGATGGCTTGCACGAAGCATTCATTGGCGCAGGTCTGGCAGGGGCTGCCGCATTCGCGGTAGCGCTTGAGCCAGTCGAACATGCGCATGCGTGCGGGTATCGCCAGCGCCGCGCCCAGCGGGCACAGGTAGCGGCAATAGAATCGCTCGATGAAAAGGCCGATGAACAACAGCACCAGCACGAAGGCCACGAAAGGCCAGGCGCGGTCAAATTTCAGCACGATGGCGGTCTTGAAGGGCTCCACCTCGTTGAGCGAGCTGGCCCAGGGAACGGCGGCCAGGGTGGC
>SLPP01000141.1 GCA_007131945.1 Paracoccaceae bacterium
ATCTCGCCGCCGGGGCCGTTGAGATGCGGCTCCACCACCTGCAGCACCAGCCCCGCCGCGACGGCCGCGTCGAAGGCGTTCCCGCCGCGCTCCAGCATCGCCATCCCGACCGAAGAGGCGATCCAGTGCGTCGTGGTCACGACGCCGAAGCGGCCGCGAATCTCCGGCCGCGTGGTGAAGCGGTCCATCGTCATCGGACCCGTGCCCTCGGAAAGCGGGCCCAACCCCGCCGGCGGGGGAGGCAATCGCCCCGTTCGGCACCCGATGGCGGTTGCGTCGTCATGCTGCCTGCCTCCCGGATCCGGCGCGGCCGCGGCAGCCCGGCGGACCATCTCCCTGCGGCCGCGCCGCCGCGTGGCGATGGCGGGCGATCCGGCGGCCGGTCTACCCTCGCGGCTCGGGCAAGGTCAACACGCCGAGCCACCGGTCAATCTTGACAGCCGGGCGGGCGAGTGGAAGCATCGCCGCTGCCAATCAGGGAGTAAACAGATGCGCAAGGCAGCCAAGACATCCGCCCTCGTCGCGAGCACCGCGCTCGCCGCGGGCGCCCTCGCCACCCCGGCGCTCGCCGATCTCACCATCGCCTCCTGGGGAGGCTCCTTCCAGGACGCGCAGCGCCTGCTCTATTTCGCCCCCTTCGCCGAGGAGCGCGGCATCACCATCACCGAGGACGATTTCGTCGGCGGCATCGGCGGGCTGCGCGCGCAGGTCACCGGCGGCGCGCCGACCTGGAACATCGTCCAGGTCGAGGCCGAGGAGCTGATCCTCGGCTGCGAGGAAGGACTCTTCGTCCCCATCGACTACAGCCTGCTCGACTACGGCGAGGACGACTTCATCGACGGCGCCGCCACCGAATGCGGCGTCGGCACCATCGTCTGGTCCAAGGTGCTGGGCTACGACGCCGACCGCATCACCGGCGAGACGCCCGGGAACTGGGCGGATTTCTGGGATCTCGAGACTTGGCCGGGCCAGCGTGGGCTGCGCCGCGGCGCGCAGTACAACCTCGAATTCGCGCTCATGGCCGATGGCGTGCCGGCGGGCGAGGTCTACGACATGCTGCGCACCGCGGAGGGCGTCGACCGCGCCTTCGCCAAGCTCGACGAGATCCGCGACCATGTCACCTGGTGGGAGGCCGGCGCCCAGCCCCTGCAGATGATGGCCTCGGGCGAGGTGACGATGACCTCGGTCTACAACGGCCGCGTCACCGGCTCGAACCGCGCCGAGGGGACCAATTTCGCCATGGTCTGGGACGGCAGCATCTACGCCATCGACAGCTGGGTGATCCTCGAAGGCACGCCCGATGTCGAACTCGCGCATGCCTTCATCAGCTTCGCCAGCCACCCCGAGCGCCAGGCGCGCCTGCCGGACTACATCGCCTATGGCGCGACCCATGTCGATGCCGACCAGTTCATCTCCGAGGACATGGCCGCGCATCTGCCCACGACGCCGGCGAATCTCGACGTGGCGATCGAGTTCGACACTGAATTCTGGGTGGAGAACATCGAGGCGCTGACCGAGCGTTTCGATCGCTGGGCCGCCAGGTAAGGCGGATCCGGCCATCGCCCAGAGCGCGACAGATCCCGGCATGACGACCTCCGGGCCCACGGTAACGGGCCCGGAGCTGCGCGCGCGCCTGCGCCGGTCGCAGCGCCGCACGGTCCTCGTGTCGCTGGGTCTGGTCGCGCCGGTGGTGCTGTTCCTGATCCTCTTCTTCGTCGTGCCGATCGTGCAGATGCTGACGATGTCGGTGCACGACCGCTCGGTCGCCGAGGGCATGCCGCGCACCGCCGCCGTCATCGGCACCTGGGACCGCGACGGCCTGCCCGCCGAGGAAGTCTATGCCGCCATCGCGCAGGACCTGATCGCGGGGCAGCAGGCGCGCGCGCTGGCCGGCCCGGCGCGCCGGCTCAACCAGGAGATCGCGGGCTACCGCACCGTCATCTTCGGCACCGCCCGCGGCCTGCCCGACGCGCCCGCGAACGGCTGGCGCGAGACGCTGATCGAGGCCGATGAACGCTGGGCCGATCCGGCGCATCTGGTCGTGCTGCAACGCGCCGTCAATCCGCTGACCGACTACTTCATGCTCTACGCGCTCGACCTCGAGCGCGACCTGCAGGACAGCATCCGCCTGCAGGATTCCGACCAGCGACTCTTCCTCGGGCTGATCCAGCGCACGCTGACGATCGCCGTCACCGTGACGCTCGTCTGCCTGCTGATGGGCTACCCGGTGGCCTATCTTCTGGCCAATATCGGCGGCTCGCTGCGCTATGTGCTGCTGGTTCTGGTGCTGCTGCCCTTCTGGACCTCGCTTCTGGTGCGCACGGCGGGCTGGATCGTGGTGCTGCAGACCGAGGGGATCGCCAATACCGCGATGCTGTGGACCGGCGTCACCAGCGAGCCGATCCGCATGATCTACAACCGTTTCGGCACCGTCGTGGTGATGAGCCAGGTGCTCCTGCCCTTCATGATCCTGCCGCTCTACGCGGTGATGAGCGGCATCTCGCACTGGCACATGCGCGCGGCGCAGAGCCTCGGCGCCAGCTTCCCGACCGCCTTTCGCCGGGTCTACATGCCGCAGACCATGCCCGGCGTTGCGGCGGGAACGCTCCTCGTCTTCATGCTCTCGATCGGCTACTACATCACGCCGGCGCTGGTCGGCGGATCGGGCGACCAGATGCTGAGCTACTTCATCGCCTTCTATGCCACCGAGACGGTCAACTGGGGGCTCGCCGCGGCGCTCGGCACGGTGCTGATGGTGATCGTACTGACCATGTTCCTGGTCTATTCGTGGTTCTTCGGCGTCGATAGGATGAAGCTGAGCTGATGCGCCTGCCGCCCTATGCCACACCTGTCCAGCGCCTCGGATACTGGCTCTACATCGCCTTCTGCGCGCTGGTCTTCGGCTTCCTGCTGCTGCCGCTCCTCGCCATCGTGCCGCTTTCCTTCACCTCGACCCCGTTCCTGACCTACCCGATGCCGGGGCTGAGCTGGCGCTGGTACGAGGATTTCTTCTCCTCGCCGCGCTGGCGGCTGTCGATCTACAACACGATGGTGGTGGGCGTCTCGGCGGCGCTTCTGGCGACCGTGCTGGGCACGA
>SLPP01000228.1 GCA_007131945.1 Paracoccaceae bacterium
AGGCCCAGATCGGCATGGATCGAGCGTTCGTGGAACTCGTCGAAGATCACCGCCCCCACGCCCTCGAGCGAAGGATCGGCCTGCAGCATCCGCGTCAGGATCCCCTCGGTGACGACCTCGATCCGCGTCGCCTTCCCCACCCGCGTCTCGCCGCGGATCCGGTAGCCGACGGTCCCGCCGCCCCCCTCGCCCAGCGTCTCGGCCAGCCGCTCGGCGGCGGCGCGGGCGGCGAGCCGGCGCGGCTCGAGCATCACGATCCGCCCCGCGACCGCGCCCAGCAGCGCCAGCGGCACCCGCGTCGTCTTGCCCGCGCCCGGCGGCGCCTGCAGCACCGCCTGCCCCGCCGAAGCCAGCGCGTCACAGAGCCGCGGCAGCAGCGGGTCGACGGGTTGCGGATCGCCGGGCAGGTCCATGCGCGGCTTATGGGCCGCGCCGCGCGCGATTTCCAGCCCGGCCCGGCTCTGGACAGCGCCGGGCCGGGCGGGCAAGAGGGGCGCGACGGAGGACGTGCATGACCACCGAGCTTGCCCAGGCGATCCTGAAGGCCGACCGCCGCGCGCTCGCGCGCGCGATCACGCTGGTCGAGAGCACCCGCGCCGATCACCGCGCCCGCGCCGCCGAGCTGCTCGACGAACTGGCCGGCCACGGGCGCGAGGCCCTGCGCATCGGGCTTTCCGGCACGCCCGGCGTCGGCAAGTCCACCTTCATCGAGGCTTTCGGCATGATGCTCTGCGAAAAGGGGCTGAAGGTCGCGGTGCTGGCGGTCGATCCCTCCTCGGCGCGGACCGGCGGCTCGATCCTCGGCGACAAGACGCGGATGGAGCGGCTGGCGCGGCACCCGAACGCCTTCATCCGCCCCTCGCCCAGCCAGACGCATCTGGGCGGCGTCGCCCGGCGCACGCGCGAGGCGGTGGCTTTGTGCGAGGCGGCGGGCTTCGACGTCGTCCTGGTCGAGACCGTGGGCGTCGGCCAGTCCGAGACCGTGGTGGCGGAGCTGTCCGACGTCTTCCTGCTCCTGCTCGCGCCCGCGGGCGGCGACGAGTTGCAGGGGGTGAAGCGCGGCATCATGGAGGTCGCCGACCTGATCGTCGTCAACAAGGCCGATGGCGAGCTCAAGGCGGCTGCGCAGCGCACCCGCGCCGACTATGCCGGCGCGCTGCGCCTGCTGCGCCCGCGAGCCGCGGACCCGCCCGGTTTTCCCAAGGCGATCACCGTCTCGGCGCTCGAGGAGAAGGGCCTCGACTCGGTTTGGGAGGAGATCGGCGCGCTCGTCGACTGGCGCCGCGAACAGGGCCACTGGGCGAAGCGGCGCGCGGCGCAGGCGCGGCACTGGTTCGCCGAGGAGGTGCGCCGGGCGCTGCTTTCGCGCCTGGAAACGCCCGATGCGCGGGCGCGGATGGCGGAACTGGCCGAGGCGGTCGCCCGCGGCGAGACCAGCGCCGGGGCGGCGGCGCAGGCGCTGCTCGCCGGGCTCGAGCCCCTTGACGGGCGGGCCGGGAGCGCTTAGACGCAGGCCGTAGATTCCGGGCGCTGCCGCAGCGGCGCCCTTTGCCATTGACCGGGCGCCCGCCGAGCCAGCTTCCCGTGCGTGCGCCCCGCCGAGAAACGAGGACGAAACCATGTCGCGCCGCTGCGAACTGACCGGCAAGGGCCCGATGTCGGGCAACAACGTGAGCCACGCCAACAACAAGACCCGGCGCCGCTTCCTGCCGAACCTGGTGGACGTGACGCTGGCCTCCGAATCGCTCGGCCAGAGCTATTCGATGCGCATCTCGGCCGCGGCCCTGCGCTCGGTCGACCATCGCGGCGGGCTCGACGCCTTCCTCGCCAAGGCGAAGGACGAGGAGCTGTCGCCCCGCGCCCTGAAGATCAAGAAGGCGATCGCCAAGGCCGCGCAACCCGCCGCCTGAGCCTCTCCGACCCGATATGTCGCACGGCCCCGCCCCGGCGGGGCCTTTTGCGCTCGATGGCGGCCTTGCCGGGATGAAGGCTCCACGGATCATTGGCCCGGCTTGGCGGATCGACGCCCTCGGGGGCGGTCGCGGAACCGGTCGCGCGGCGGCGGCGTCGGATTCCGGCTGGCAATGCCGCGCGCGCCGCGCTAGGTCTGGCGGCGATCCGCAACGACCTACAGGCCGCGCCATGTCCGCATTGAAGATCCAGAAAGGCTCGTCGAAACACTCCGCCTATGATCTGCGCGATCCCTTCGCCGAGGTACTGGAGACCCACACGCTCGCCGTGATCGTCGACAACGAGCCCGGCGTGCTGGCGCGCGTGATCGGCCTCTTCTCGGGGCGCGGCTACAATATCGAGAGCTTGACCGTGGCCGAGACCGACCACGAGGGACACCGGAGCCGCATTACCATCGTCACCACCGGCACGCCGCAGGTGATCGACCAGATCAAGAGCCAGCTCGGCCGCATGGTGCCGGTGCACGAGGTGCACGACCTGACCGTCGAGGGCCCGCATGTGGCGCGGGAACTGGCACTGCTCAAGGTGGCGGGCCAGGGCGAGGCGCGGATCGAGGCGCTGCGGCTGGCCGAGATCTTCCGCGCCAACGTGGTCGATTCGACGCTCGAGAGCTTCGTCTTCGAGATGACCGGCGGTCCCGAGAAGATCGATGCCTTCGCCGATCTGATGCGCCCGCTCGGCCTGCGCGAGATCGCCCGGACCGGCGTCGCGGCGCTCGCCCGCGGCAGCTAGCGAAGGCCGCCGTACCTGCCGTCAAGACCCCTTCGTTCCGACCGCGGCCGAAGGAACCGGACGGGTTCCGGCGGTTGCGTCGTGGCCTGTGTCAAAGGTTTCATTGCGGTTAACTGCGCTTCTTTTTATAACATTTTCATAGGCTTGCCAAAACGTCCGCATGCGGACGCCATCCACGAACGCCGGCCGGGTTCAGCCCTGGCCGGCGAACTTCTCGGCCCAGCAGGGCAGCCGGTCGCCCGTCGCCGGCCGGGCCAGGTAGACCGCGCGCGCGATGGCGCGGCTCATGCAGACCGCGGCGGCATGGCCGAGGGTGAGCGCCGCGCCCTCGGGGAGCGGGCGCAGACCGGTCGCGGCGGCGAAGATCAGGTCGCCGTCATGCGGGGTATGCGCGGGCAGGATGGCGCGGGCGAAGCCGTCATGGGCGGCGGCGGCCATGCGCGCCGCCTCGCCCTTTGTTAGCTGCGCATCGGTGGCGACGATGCCGATCGTCGTTGCCTCGCCCAGCCGCTTGAGTCGGGGCGGCATCGGCAACGGCTGGCGCGGCGCGGGGCCGAGGCCGCCGAACTCGTCCCCGATCTCGAAGGGCGCGGCCCAGAAATGCGGGCCGTCGCCGACCGTGACGCTGCCGCCCGCATTGACCGCGACGAGCGCGCCGACGGTGAGGCCGCCGGGCAGCACCAGCGAGGCCGAGCCGAGGCCGCCCTTGAGCCCGGCTGTCGTCGCCCCGGCGCCCGCGCCGGCGGTGCCGAGATCGAAGGCGGGATCGGCTGCCTGCAGCGCGGCGCGGCCGAGGGCGGGGTAGGGGTTCGTCCGCCAGTCCTTGTCGCCGCCATTCAGGAGGTCGAAGAGGATCGCGCCGGGGACGATGGGCACCCGGACGTCGCGGACCTGAAAACCCCGGCCCATAGCCCGCAACCCGTCGACGACGCCATCCGCGGCACCTAGCCCGAAGGCGGACCCGCCCGACAGGACCAGCGCATCGACCGCCGGCACCATCTTGTCGGGCGCCAGCAGGTCGGTCTCGCGCGTGCCCGGCGCGCCGCCCATGACGTGGACGCCGGCGACCATCGGCGCATGGCCCAACAGGACCGTGACGCCGCTTTTCAGGCCGGGGTCGGCGGCGTTGCCGACCGCGAGCCCTTGGACATCGGTGATCAGGTTGCGTGGTCCGGGCGCGGCGGTTTCGTGCGGCATCATGTCCCTCGTTTTGGTACGAGCCTAGCCGGGCGCGCGGACGGTGGGAAGCCGGTCTGGCGGAGAGGCGCAGACCTCGGCAAGGTCTGTCCGGCAGCACCCGGCGGCCGAGGTGTTCGCATGCGAACATTCGACCAATCAATTGTTTTTACTATGAAACACTTGCGATCTTAACCTGATTGAAAGCTTTCCTCACGGCGCTGCATGGCGCGCGGCGACGCGGTCGAGGGCGGCGCCCATCACTGCGGCGGTGTCCGACCAGTCGGGCAGCGCGGCGCCGGCGCGGCTGGCGGCGCAGGCGCATGCGGCGCGCCCGGCAGGGTCGGTGAGCAGGCGGCGCAGGGCGCCGGCAAAGGCCGAGGCGTCGTCGGGCGGCAACAGCATGCCGGCGGCGGCCGGCACGGTTTCGGGCACCGCGCCGGTGGCGCAGGTGACGATCGGGAGGCCGGCAAGCAGCGCCTCGCCGAAGACCATCCCGTAGCCCTCGTACCGGGTGGCGAGGGCGAAGAGCGTCGCGCGGGCATATAGGTCGTGCAGTTCGGCATCGGGAACACAACCCGCGAAGCGGACGCGGTCGGCGAGGCCCAACCGGTCGCGCTGCGCGCTCAGCGCCGCCGCGACCGCCGGCTCGTGTACGCGGCCGACGATCTCGGCCCGCCAGTCCAGATCCGCGATCCGTGCCAGCGCATCCAGCAGCACGTCATGGCCCTTGCGCGCCGCGATCAGCCCGACCGAGAGGATCAGCGGCGGATCGTCGCGCGGCAGGTCGCGGAACACGGGGCGCGTAAAGCCGGGCAGGGCCACCGAGATGTCCTTTGCCGCGACGCCGAATTCGGCCGCGAGCAGGCGCGCGACATGCGGGCTGGGCACCACGACATGCGCGGCAAGCCGCAGGTTCGACGTCTCCCGCGCGATCAGCGCGCGGGCACGGTCGGGGGGCAGCCCGGCTTCCAGCCCCAGCGGATGGTGCAGCATCGCGATCATCGGCGCGCGGATCCGGGCGAGCCCCTCGGTGTCGATCGCGCCGAAGACCAGCCCGTCGACGATCAGCGGCTCCTCGGTCGGCACCTCGTGCAGCAGGCGCAGCGTCGCGGCCTCGTCGCCGGGCGGCGGATGCGGAAAGCTCGCGGGTGTCTCGATATGGCGCACACGCCAACCGCGCGCGCGAAGGGCATCGATCAGGTTGCGTTCGTAGATGTAGCCGCCGGTCTTGGTCAGAAGATCGCCGGGAATCGCGAAGGCGCAGGCTCCGGTCGTCATGCCGACCGTTCCGGAGCAGGGCGAAGCGCCGCGCAACGGCGCGGCAGAGCGCGGGCTCGCGCCGGCAAGCAGCCCGGCCCTGCAAGACCGCCTCCTGTTGCCGCTTCTCGCCCGTGGCGTCTGATGTCCGGCGCCCGGCGGCGGGCATACGCGTGATGCATGCTCGAAACCCTTTCGTGGGGCGAGAGTAGCGCCCCCGCCCCCGCCCGCAAGACAGAGATCGCGCCAGTCAGGACGGCGGCGCGGGCATTGCATCGGCTGCGGGCGGTGGGCATATAGGCGCGAACGCAGCAGGTGGGCGATGAACTATCTGGAATTCGAGAAACCGCTGGCCGAGATCGAGGGCAAGGCGACCGAGTTGCGCGCCATGGCGCGGGCCAATCCCGAGATGGATGTCGAGAAGGAGGCCGAGGCGCTGGACCGCAAGGCGCAGCAGCTTCTCGTCGATCTCTATCGCCAGCTCAGTCCCTGGCGGAAATGCCAGGTCGCGCGCCATCCCGACCGGCCGCACTGCAAGGACTATATCGACGCGCTGTTTTCCGAGTACACGCCGCTTGCCGGCGACCGGAACTTCGCCGACGACCAGGCGATCATGGGCGGGCTGGCGCGCTTCCGCGACCGCCCGGTGGTGGTGATCGGGCAGGAGAAGGGCTCGGACACGAAAAGCCGGATCGAGCGGAATTTCGGCATGGCCCGGCCCGAGGGTTACCGTAAGGCGATCCGGCTGATGGACCTCGCGCACCGGTTCAAGCTGCCGGTGGTGACGCTCGTCGACACGCCCGGCGCCTATCCCGGCAAGGGGGCCGAGGAACGCGGCCAGGCCGAGGCGATCGCGCGCTGCACGCAGAAATGCCTCGAGATCGGCGTGCCGCTCGTCTCGGTGGTCATCGGCGAGGGGGGATCGGGCGGGGCGGTGGCGCTGGCCACGGCGAACCGGGTGCTGATGCTGGAACACTCGGTCTATTCGGTGATCTCGCCCGAGGGCTGCGCCTCGATCCTGTGGAAGGATGCCGAGAAGATGCGCGAGGCGGCCGAGGCGCTAAGGCTGACGGCGCAGGACCTTCTCAAGCTCGGCGTGATCGACGCGATCATCCCCGAGCCGGTGGGCGGCGCGCAGCGCGACCGCGAGGCCGTGGTCGAGGCGGTGGGCCGGGCGCTGGGCGAGGTGCTGGAGCGGCTGGTCAAATCCGACGGTGCGACGCTGATCGCCGAGCGGCGGCGGAAGTTCCTCGAGATGGGCCGCAAGGGGCTCGCCGCCTGATCGTCCCCGCCCGATCGCGGCGCCCTGACGCGATCGGCTGTTGCCCTTTGCCCCCCCGCGCCTTAGGTCTTTGCCACCGTCACGCGCGCCCGGAGGTCCGATGCTGTCGCTTCTGCAAATCGTCTATCTGATCCTCGATGTGCTGTGGTTCATCGTGCTGGTCCACGTGGTGCTCAGCTGGCTGATCAACTTCCAGGTGCTGAACCTGAGCCAGCCGATCGTGGCGCAGATCTGGGACGGGCTGAACCGGCTCTTGGAGCCCTTCTACAGCCGCATCCGGGCCTTCCTGCCCGACATGGGCGGGATCGACCTGTCGCCGCTGGTGCTGCTCCTGGCGATCTACGCGCTGCGGATCGTAATCGCGAACAACATGCATGCGTTGATCTGACCGCCGCCGGTGGCGCTGACCCCAGAGACGGCGCTGGCGCGCATCTTCGGCTTCCCCGCCTTCCGCCCGGGGCAGGAGGAGATCGCGCGGGCGGTGATCGAAGGGCGCGACGTCCTCGCCATCATGCCGACGGGAGGCGGCAAGTCGCTCTGCTACCAGCTGCCCGCGCTCTGCCGCGAGGGGCTGACGGTGGTCATCTCGCCCCTGATCGCGCTGATGCGCGACCAGGTCCGGGCGCTGCAGGAGGCCGGCGTGGCGGCGGCGGCGCTGACCTCGGGCAACACGGGCGAGGAGAACGCCGAGATCACGGCGGCGCTGGGCGAGGGGCGGCTGAAGCTTCTCTACATCGCGCCCGAGCGGCTGGCCTCGGGATCCACGGCGCGGATGCTGCAGCGGGCGGGCTGCGGGCTCATCGCGGTCGACGAGGCGCATTGCGTCAGCCAGTGGGGGCACGATTTCCGCCCCGACTACCTGCGCATCGGCGAGCTGCGCCGGCGGCTGGGCGTGCCGCTCGCGGCCTTCACCGCGACGGCGGATGCCGCGACGCGCGACGAGATCGTGGCGCGGCTCTTCGGCGAGGCGGCGCCGCAGGTCTTCCTGCGCGGCTTCGACCGGCCGAACATCCGCCTCGCCTTCGCGGTGAAGAACAGCCCGCGCAGGCAGATCCTCGCCTTTGCCGACCGCCGGCGCGGCCAGTCGGGCATCGTCTATTGCGCCACGCGGGCGCGGACCGAGACCCTGGCCGCCGCGCTCGAGGCCGAGGGGCACGCGGCGCGCGCCTATCACGGCGGGCTCGAGGACTGGGAACGGCGCAAGGTCGAGGCGATGTTCCAGCGCGACGACGGGCTCATCGTCTGCGCCACCGTCGCCTTCGGCATGGGCGTCGACAAGCCCGACGTGCGCTGGGTGGCGCATGCCGACCTGCCGAAATCGATCGAGGCCTATTACCAGGAGATCGGGCGGGCCGGGCGCGACGGGCTGCCGGCGGACACGCTGACGCTCTACGGCCCCGACGACATCCGCCTGCGCCGGGCGCAGATCGACGAAAGCCCCGCCCCGGCCGAACGCCGCGCCGCCGACCATGCACGGCTGAACGCGCTCCTCGGTCTCGCCGAGGCGACGCGCTGCAGGCGGCAGGTGCTGCTGGAATTCTTCGGCGAGACCTCCGAGCCCTGCGGCAACTGCGACCTCTGCGCCACCCCGGCGCGGCTTTTCGATGCGACCGAACCCGTGCGCAAGGCGCTCTCGGCGGTGCTGCGCACGGGCGAGAGCTTCGGCGCCGGCCATCTGATCGACATCCTGACCGGCAACGCGACCGAGAAGGTGAAGGCGCGCGGCCATGACCGGCTGCCCACCTTCGCCGTGGGGCGCGATCTGCCCCGCGCCGGCTGGCAGGCGGTGTTCCGGCAGATGATGGGCCGCGACCTCGTGCGCCCGGACCCCGATCGCCACGGCGCGCTCAGGATGACCGAGGCCGCGCGCCCCGTCCTGCGCGGCGAGGAGCCGGTGCATCTGCGGGAGGACAGCGTCAGCGAGGCCCGCAGCCGGCCCGAGCCGCGGGCGCTGGTCGCCGACGAGGACGCGCCGCTTCTCGCCGCGCTGAAGGCGCATCGGCGCCGGCTGGCCGAGGCGGCGAAGGTGCCGCCCTATGTCATCTTCAACGATCGCTCGCTGATCGAGATGGCGGAGCGGCGGCCGGCGACGCTCGATGACTTCGCCGGGATCACCGGGGTCGGGGCGACGAAGCTCGAACGCTACGGCGCGAGCTTTCTCGAGGTGATCACGCGCGAGGCGGTCGATCTGCCGCATCCCGCGCGCCGGAAGCTGGCGGGCGGCGCGGGGGCGGGGCTCTACGACCGGCTGGAGGCGGCGGCGCGGGAGCTGGAGCGGGGCGCTGACGGCACCGCAAAGCCGCTTTCCTGCAGCCCCGGGCAACTGGCGCGGATCGCGAAGGAGCGCCCGCGCGACCTCGCGGCGATCAGCCGGCTGCTGGATCAGCGGCGGGCCGAGCGCTTCGGCGAGGCTTTCCTCGACGTGCTGCGCGAGGCTGACTGACCCCGCCAACCCGCGCGCGGCGACTTTGTGCAAGCTTGCACATCACGACAAGCAGCTGATGCAAAACAAGAAAATCTTTCCTGTTAACCGGATCGCAACCTGTGCGCAGACCGCGGCCGGCGGCGGCGGGCGCACGCGTCTCGCCGCGCTGCCATACGTTCATTCCGGTCACACGACACGTGGCTGGTGTGGGCGGCTGGATCGATTCTGCCGGACGACGCCCTTGAGCGGGAAAGCCGGGTCATGGAGGCGGCGGCATCGGCGGGCGAGTACCGACGAGGTTGCGGAATAGCCCGGCGGGCATCGGACGACGCCGGCGCTGCGGGCGCCCCTTCGCATCCCGGCCGGCAGGGGCGCGACCGGGCCCGGGGTGCCCGGTCACGACGTCCTTTCCCACCATCAGTCGGAAAAGGCGTAGCCGTGCCCGTGGACCGTGCGGATATAGGGTGCCGCACGGCCGTCCGACGGCGGCAGCTTGCGGCGCAGCCGGCTGACCAGCCCATCGACGGCGCGGTCGTGCATTTCCCACGCGCGCCCCTTCGCCAGCCGGATCAGCTCGTCCCGGCTCAACGCCTGCCCGCGTCGGTGCAGGAAGGCGGCGAGAAGCTCGAACTCGGCCGAGGTCAGCGCGACCTCGCTGCCGTCGGGGGCAAGCACGCGTCGGGCGGCAAGGCTGACGCGGTAGCCGTCGAAGGCATGGTCGTCGGGCGGCGGTTCGGCCGCGGCGTTCGGCCGGCGCACCCGGCGCAGGACCGCATGGATGCGCGCGAGCAGCTCGCGCCGCCGGAAGGGTTTGGTGACGTAGTCGTCGGCGCCAAGTTCCAGCCCGACGACATGGTCGGTCTCGTCGCCGCGCCCGGTCAGGATGATGACGCCCGCCGCCGACTTCGCCTTGAGGCGGCGCAGCACCGCCAGTCCATTGCCGTCGGGCAGGCTCACGTCGATCAGGTAGAGATCGACGCGCCCGTCACCCTGCAGCGCTTCGAATTCCGCCACGGAACCGGCGCGGCGGACGGTGAAGCCCTCGCCCGAGAGCATGTTCGACAGAAGGTTACGGACCGCCGGGTCGTCCTCGAGCGCGATGATCGTCCCTGCCAATTCTGCCCCCATTTCACAACCCTGGGGATAGTAGACGCTCCGGCGCGGACGGTAAAGCCGACCCGTCCGGTTCAATCCCGGCACGCCGGCGCATCCGGGCGCGAGAGGATGAAGAGCGTGACGCAGGCCAGCGCGACCAGTTGCACGGCGAGGATCGCCGCGCCCACGCCCAGCGCCAGGCTGGTGGCGATCGTGGCGGCGATCGCCACCATCGCCCAGAACTTCGCCCGGCGCGAGATCGCCCGGTGGCGCTGCCAGTCGCGGATCGCGGGGCCGAAGCGGGGATGCGTCACCAGCCAGCCGTGCAGGCGGGGTGAACTGCGGGAAAAGGCCCAGGCAGCGACCAGCAGGAAGGGCGTCGTCGGCACCAGCGGCACGATCAGCCCCGCCGCGCCCAGCGCCACCGCGCCGCTTCCGATCCCGATCCAGACGACTCGCATGACCGATCCTGTCCGTCCTGCGCCACCGATAACAGCCGCGCGCCCTCCTTGACTTGACATGCATCAAGGCGTTTTCAAGCGCCAACGGCCGCGGCGCCGCGTCGCGCCTGCCCGCGGCTCCCTTGCGCTTGCCGGGCGTGTCCGCTTTCATCGCCCGGCGCGACGAGAGGCGAAGGCGATGCGGAAGCCGATGAGTGCGTCATTTCGAGCGGGGCGGCGATGCTAGGCGGCTGGGGCGGGTTCGCGGCGGCCTATGCCGCCTTCCTGCTGACGCATGCGATCCCGGTGCGCCCGCCGGTGCGGCCCTGGCTGGTCGCGCGTCTGGGGCATGCCGGCTTCGGCCTCGCCTATTCGGCGCTGTCGCTGGCGGTGCTGGCCTGGCTCTTGCTCGCGGCGCGCGCGGCGCCCTTCGTGCCGCTCTGGTCGCCGCCGCCGGGGGCGGCGCATGTCACGCTCCTGGCGATGGCGCTCGCCTGTCTCGCGCTCGCCTTCGCCGCCTTCCGGCCGAACCCGCTTTCCTTCGCCGGGTGGCGGAATGCCCGGTTCGACCCGAAAGCGCCCGGCATCACCGGCTGGCTGCGGCACCCGGTTCTGGCGGCGCTGGCGCTCTGGGCCGGCGGCCATCTGGTCCCGAATGGCGATCTGGCGCATGTGCTGATGTTCGGCGGCTTCGCCGGTTTCGCGCTTCTCGGCATGGCGATGATCGACCGGCGGCGGCGGCGCGAGATGGGGTCCGAGGCCTGGGCGCGGCTGGTCGCCGAGGCGCGCGCGCACCGGCTTTCGCAGGGCGCGGGTCCGGAGACGGTCCTGCGCCTCGTCTCCGGGCTCGCGCTGGCGGGGCTGCTGGTCGCGGTGCATCCCTGGATCGCGGGCGTGCCGGTCGCTGCCCGTTTCTGGCCATGACCGCGATCCGCATAGAGGCCCGCCCGGCCCGTTTCGGCCGGGCGACCCGCGGCCGGTGGCCGGCGCTCGTCGCGCTCGGCGTGGTCGCCGTGCTTGGCGCGACCGGGGCGCGGGCCGATGCGGAGGCGGAGGCGCCGCTTGCGACGCTCGCCGCGCCGGTCAAGGGCGATGCGGCCTCCTGCGGGTTCGATGAATGCGCGATGGGCAACCTGATCGCCGAGGCGATGCTTGCCCATGCCGCGTCCGAGGCTGACGGGTCCGGGCCGCCCCGGATCGCGGTCGCGATCGTGCCGGCGGACGCGATCGCCGGTCCGCTCGCCGCCGGGCCGGTCGCGCGCGCCGACCTGCGCGCCGTGCTGCCCGAGGCGGCGCGCCTCGTGCGGTTCGACCTGACCGGCGCGGAACTGCTGGCGGCGCTGGAGCAGGGCGCATCCGGGCCGGGCCCCCTGCTGCAGGTCGCGGGGTTGCGCTACGCGTTCGATCCCGACCTGCCGGCCGGGCAGCGGGTGTCCGAGGTGCGGCTCTGGCGCCCCGCGGGCACGGTGATGGTGCGCCACGGCAACGAATGGAACCTCATGCACCAGTCGGCGCGCTGGCTGCGCCTCGACCCGGCGGCGCGCTACCTCGTCGTCGCGACCGATGCGCTGCGCCGGGAG
>SLPP01000225.1 GCA_007131945.1 Paracoccaceae bacterium
ACGTAATGCGCCCAGCCGCCGCCCGACTGGCCCACACAGCCGCACATCACCAGCATGTTGATGACGCTGCGGTAGTTCATGTCCATGTGGTACCAGTGGTTCATCGCCGCGCCGATGATGACCATCGAGCGCCCGTTGGTCTTCTCGGCATTGGCGGCGAACTCGCGCGCGACCTGGATGATCTTGTCGCGCTTCACCCCGGTGATGCGCTCGGCCCAGGCCGGCGTGAAGGGCACGTCGGCATTGTAGTCGTCGGTCACATGGTCGCCGCCCAGCCCCCGGTCAAGGCTGTAATTCGCGCAGAAGAGGTCGAAGACGGTGGCCACCGGCACCTCGCTGCCATCGGCGAGCTTGACCTTCTTCACCGGCACGTTGCGCACCAGCACCTCGCCGCGGTCGTCCCGCTCCCACTGGGTCGAGGCTTCACCGCCGAAATAGGGAAACGCCACGCCGACCACGTCGTCGCGGTCCTCTTCGAGGATAAGGCTGAGCTTCAGCTTGACCTCGTCCTTGCCGGCCTTCTCCTCGAGGTTCCACTTGCCCTGCTCGCCCCAGCGGAAACCGATCGAGCCGTTCGGCGCGACGATCTTGCCCGAGCTCTCGTCGATGGCGAGGGTCTTCCAATCGGGGTTGTTCTTCTCGCCCAGCGCGCCGTCGAGATCCGAGGCGCGCAGCTGCCGGCCGGGAACCAGCATCCCGTCCTGCTCGTCGAGCCGCACGAGCATCGGCATGTCGGAATACTTGCGGCAGTATTCCTCGAAATAGGGCACCTGCCGGTCGAGATGGAACTCGCGCAGGATGACGTGGCCGAAGGCCATGCCGAGCGCGGCATCGGTGCCCTGTTTCACCGGCAGCCAGATGTCGCCGAACTTCGAGGCCTCGGAATAGTCGGGGCAGATCACCGCCGACTTGGTGCCCTTGTAGCGCGCCTCGGTGTAGAAATGCGCGTCCGGCGTGCGGGTCTGCGGCACGTTCGAGCCCCACAGGATCAGGTAACCGGCATTGTACCAGTCGGCGGATTCCGGCACGTCGGTCTGCTCGCCCCAGGTCATCGGCGAGGCTGGCGGCAGGTCACAATACCAGTCGTAGAAGCTCATGCAGGTCCCGCCCAGAAGCGACAGGTAGCGCGAGCCCGCGGCATAGCTGACCATCGACATCGCCGGGATCGGCGAGAAGCCGATCACCCGGTCGGGGCCGTATTTCTTCGCCGTCCAGGCATTGGCGGCAGCAGTGAGTTCCGTCACCTCGTCCCAGCTTGCCCGCACGAAGCCACCCGAACCGCGCTTCTTCGTGTAGCTTGCCCGCGCGGCCGGGTCGTCCTGGATTGCGGCCCAGGCCTCGACCGGGGTCATCGTCTGCCGCTTCTCGCGCCAGAGCTTCATCAGCCGGCCGCGCACCAGCGGCGTCTTCACCCGGTTGGCGCTGTAGAGATACCAGCTGTAGGAGGCACCGCGGGCACAGCCGCGGGGTTCGTGGTTGGGCAGGTCGGGGCGCGTGCGCGGATAGTCGGTATGCTGCGTCTCCCAGGTGACGATGCCCGACTTGACGTAGATCTTCCAGCTGCACGAGCCGGTACAGTTCACCCCGTGGGTGGAGCGCACGATCTTGTCGTGGCGCCAGCGCTCGCGATAGGTCTCCTCCCAGTCGCGGCTCTCGATGGTGGTCTGGCCGTGGCCGCCCGAAAAGGTGTCCTTGCGGACGCTTTTCAGGAAGTTCAGCCGGTCAAGAAGATGGCTCATGGCTGTCTCCGGTTGGGGGTTGGGTTTGGCCGGGCTCGCACTTCCGGGAGCGCGCGCCCGGCAGTTGGTCAGGGGTTCTTCACATAGGCGTTGGGCCGCAGATAGAACCACCAGTTCAGGATCATGCAGAGTGCGTAGAACACGGCGAAACCATACATCGCGTATTCCGGGGTTCCGCCGCGCACCTGCTCGCCGATGATGATCGGTGCGACGAAGGCGCCATAGGCGGCCACGGCCGAGGTCCAGCCCAACACCGGGCCGGCCTGCTCGCGGTTGTAGATCACGCCGATGGTACGGAAGGTCGAGCCGTTGCCGATGCCGGTGGCCGCGAAGATGATCAGGAACAGCACCAGGAAGACGAAGAAGTACTGCTCAGGCGTCTGCGACTGGTAGGCCAGCATCATGACATAGCCCACCGCAGCCGAGGCGATCACCATCACGCCCGCGATCCACTGGGTCACGATCGAACCGCCGAACTTGTCCGACAGCCAGCCCCCCGGCGGGCGGATCAGCGCGCCGATGAAAGGGCCGATCCAGGCATAGGTCAGCGCGCTGGGGGCGTTGGGGTTGGCCACCCGCTCCATCACGCCGTCCACCTCGACCGAGGTAAAGCCGAAGATCACCGTGATCCCCAGCGGCAGCGCCATCGAATAGCCGATGAACGAGCCGAAGGTCAGGATATACAGGATCGTCATCGACCAGGTGTGCTTGTCCTTGAAGATGGCGAACTGCTTGCCCATGTTCGGGCCAATCTGGCCGGGCATCAGCCGCATCAGCACCAGCGTCAGCACACAGATCAGGATCACGGCGACAAAGACGTTCAGCACACCCAGTCCCGTGGGTGCGGGCAGGAAGAGATAGAGCCCGATGATCGAGGTCAGGAATCCCACGCCATACAGTCCCAAAACCTTGCCGAAAGACCCCAGCGTGCTGCCCATGTCAGGCGAAAGCGGCTTGAGGTTGTTCATGCCGAACCAGGCCAGCGTCACCAGCGGGATCAGGATTGCCGCCCAGATGAAGCCGGCATTCTGGATATAGGTCGGGGTTCCGGCCTCGATCCGGCCGATCAGTGTGCCGCTGTCCCTGACCAGGGCGATGGGATCACCGGCGATGGCGCCGAAGATACCGACCGTCATCACGGTCGGGATCAGGATCTGCATGGTGGTCACGCCGAAATTGCCGAGCCCGGCATTCAGCCCCAGCGCCAGACCCTGTTGGCGTCTGGGAAAGAAGGTGCTGATATTACTCATCGAGGCCGCGAAGTTTCCGCCGCCAATGCCCGACAACAGCGCCGCAAGCTGGAACTTCCACAAGGGCGTTTCGGGGTCTTGCAGGAACAGCCCCGTCAGCAGGGCC
>SLPP01000059.1 GCA_007131945.1 Paracoccaceae bacterium
ACCGGCGGCGTGTCCTTCGCCAGCTCCGGCGGCAACTTCAAAAGCGGCGTCCGAGGCCCCAAAACCCCACTGCAATCCACAACCTCAACACCACCAGACAACAATAAAGATCCAAGCGACCGCAGCACATCATTTCCGGACATGACCTCTCCCTCCTTGAAAAGCGTCTCGCCGAGCGGCGCCGGGCGAGACATTTTGAGCCTGAAATTATGCTGGACAAAAATAGATGTGTCTGCAACTAGTTTCTGAACTGGAGAGCGGAAAATGACCACAGGCCATGACGCGGTGATCGTCGGAGCGGGGCATAACAGCCTCGCCTGCGCGGTCCATCTGGCGGCGTGCGGCTGGAATGTCGGGATCTACGAACAGGCCCAGCAGGCGGGGGGCGCGGTACGCTCCGGGGCCTACACGCTGCCCGGCTTTCGCCACGACTGGGCGGCGATGAACCTCTCGCTCTTCGCCGGATCGCCTTTCTTCAAGGCGCATGGCGCGGCGCTTGGCGCGCAGGGGCTCGAATTCGTCCCGGTCGACCGGCCCTTTGCCAGCGCCTTCCCCGATGGGCGCTGGCTCGGCGTCTCGACCGACGCCTCGGCGACCGCGGCGCGGATCGCGGCGTTCTCGGAGGCCGACGCCAGGACCTGGTCGACGCTCGCGGCGGGCTTCCCGGCCGAGGCCGAGGCGATCTTCGACCTCCTCGGCAGTTCCATGCGAAATCAAGCATTGGCCGGCCTCGGCTTCCGGTTGTGGCGTCGGCGGCGAGTCGGCGGCGCGCTCGATCTGGCGCGTTTTCTCGTCCAGTCGCCGCGGGGCTGGCTGACCGAAACCTTCGAATCGCCGCATCTGCAGGCAACGCTCGCGGCCTGGGGGATGCATCTCGACTTCGCGCCCGACATCGCCGGCGGCGCGCTCTTCCCCTATCTCGAGGCGATGGCGGGCCAGGCCTTCGGCATGGTCATCGGCCGGGGCGGGGCGGACACGATCATCCGCGCGATGGTGGCCGAGGTCGCGGCGCGCGGCGGGCAGGTCGAATGCGGCGCCCGGGTCACCCGGATCCTGCACGTGGACGGACGCGCGACCGGGATCGAACTTGCCGACGGGCGGCGGATCGCGGCGCGGCGCGCGGTGATCGCGAATGCCGCGCCCCGGGCGCTGGTCGCACTGACCGGGGGCACGGGCGATGCCGGTTTCGACCGCCGGATGCAGGTCTTCGAGCATGCGCCGGGCACGATGATGATCCATCTCGCGCTCGACGCCCTGCCCGACTGGGCCGCGGGAGAGGAGCTGAAGCGCTTCGCCTATGTCCATCTCGCGCCCTCGCTCGACCAGATGGCGCGGACCCATGCGCAGGCGAAGGCCGGGCTCCTGCCGGACGAGCCGGTGATCGTCGCGGGGCAGCCGACGGCCTTCGATCCGACGCGCGCGCCCGAGGGCAAGCACGTGCTCTGGCTGCAGGTCCGCATGGTGCCCGGCACGATCCGGGGCGACGCGGCGGGCGAGATCGACGCCACCGACTGGGCGGCGGCGGGCGAGCCGATGGCGGCGCGCGCGATCGACATCCTCGAGCGCTACGCGCCGGGCACGCGCGCGCGGATCCTTGGCCGGCGCATCGTGACGCCCGCCCAGCTCGAGGCCGAGAACCCCAACCTCGTCGGCGGCGACCAGCTCTGCGGCAGCCACCACCTGGCGCAGCATTTCCTGTTCCGTCCCGCCCGCGGCCATGCCGACGGCTCGACGCCGCTTGCCAACCTTCACCTGACCGGCGCCGCCGTCTGGCCGGGCGCGGGGACCGGCGCCGGGCCGGGCTTTCTTCTGGCGCGCAAGCTGGCCGGAAAATGAGATATACAGGGGCCATTACCAACCGGGAGTCGACCATGAAACTGTCTCGCAGAACCCTGATGAAGATGTCCGCGGCCACGGTCGCCGTCAGCTTCGCCCCGCCCGTCCTCGCGCAACCGATCGACGAGCTGGTCATCGCCTACAACGTCAACCTGCCGAGCTGGGACCCAACGGTCGGCCCCTCGGCGGTCAACCCGACGATCCAGGGCCTCTACCAGTCGGTCTTCGACCAGTTCATCCTGCAGCAGCCGGACCTGTCACCCGCGCCGGGGCTGCTTACCGACTGGGGCTGGAACGAGGACCGGACGCAGGTCTGGATGGAGGTTCGCGAAGGCGTGAAATGGCACGACGGCTCGGACTTCACCGCCGAGGACGTGCGCTGGTCGCTCGAGCGCGCCGCGCGGGAAGAGACCGGCAACCCGATCCAGTTCGTCTGGGGCACGCTCGCCAATCACCGGGTCGAGGGCAACCGCGTCGTCGCCGATGTCGCCCAGTTCGACCCGACGATCTTCAAGTGGATGTACTTCCTGACCGGCTACGTGCTGCCCAAGGACTATTACGAGCGCGTCGGGCCCGACGGTTTCGAGGCGGCGCCGGTCGGCACCGGCCCCTACATGGTCGAGCAGTACGAACGCAACGCCTTCGTCCGGCTCCGGGCCAATCCCGACTACTGGGGTGGCGCGCCCGAATTCGAGACGGTGACGATCCGCTTCGTCACCGACGCCGCCAGCCGCGTGGCCGAGGTCGAATCCGGCCGCAGCCACGTCACGCTGGAAGTGCCCTACGAGGAATACGACCGGCTGCGCGCGCGCCCGGGTCTGGCCGGCACCGACCGCCCGGTCTCGGACATCGCGATGATCTTCTTCAACGATGTCGGTCCGATGCTCGACGAGAACGTGCGCAAGGCCGCGGTCCATGCCGTCGACAAGCAGTTGATCATCGACCGGCTGCTCTCGGGCTACGGGGTGGCGATCCACACGCTGCAGACGCCGGACTACCTCGCCTACGATCCGTCGATCGAGGTCGCCCACGACCCCGATCTCGCCCGCGAACTGCTGGCGAAATCGGGTTTCTCACCCGACAACCCGGTGCGCTTCACCATCCAGACCACGCGCGGCTACAAGCCCAAGGATTACGAGATGATCCAGGCCATCGTCGGCATGTGGCGCCGGGTCGGGATCGAGGCCGAGATCGAGGTCTACGAGGTCGCCCGCCATTTCGAGCTGCGCG
>SLPP01000330.1 GCA_007131945.1 Paracoccaceae bacterium
AGGCCGATGACGCGGGAGGCCTTCAGCCCCGGCGCGGGTTCGAGTTCGTAAAGCGTGACCACGGGGCCGGGGCGGACGGCGACGATCTCGCCCTTGATGCCGTAATCGTCCAGAACCGATTCCAGCATCCGCGCGTTTTCCTCGAGCGCGGTGTCGGAGAGGCTGTAGCGCTGGATCCGGCTCGGATCGGCGAGCAGCGCGAGCGGCGGCAACTCGTAGGCCGGGCGCTGCGCCTCGAAGGGCAGCGCCGGCTGCGCCTCGGCCCGCGCCCGGCTCGAGGGGACGGCCGCGCGGCGCGGGGCGGGCTGGACGACGCGGCGGGCCGTCGCGTCCTCGGGCACGGTGCTGCTGCGCAGATCGAGCGAGTCGTCGTCGTCATCGTAGAGGAGCGGATCGTCGTGATCGGTGGCGTCGTCGCTCCCCGCCGCGGCCCGCATCTCGTGTTGCGTCAGCGCGGGTTCCGGCCGCACGGTCGGTTCCGTACGGCGGCGCGCGCGGATCACGTCGCTGATCCGGTTGCGGATGCGCGCCTCGTCGGATGTCTCGGACGGCTCGCGCAGCGTCATCCGCCGGCCGAGCGCCGAGACACGGGCGAGAAGCCCCGCGGGCCGCACCGGAACCGCCGCAAGCTCCGCCTCCGGCTCGGCATGGAAGTCGGTCTCGGGCCCAGGCTGCAGGTGCGCCGCCGGCGGCGCCCAGGCGGCGCCCGGATCATGGGTGAAGACCGGCACCGCGCTGCCAGCGGTGATAACCGGCTCGGCGCGCAGGACCCGACCGGGCGCAGAAGCGCCCGCCGGGGCCGGGCGGTCCGGGGCGCCGCGCCGCGCCTCGCGCCGGGCCTGCCAGGCCAGGATCGCCCGAGCGAAGCGGCGCATCGCCAGCGTCAGGATGGCGATCACGCCTGCATAGGCGAAGACCAGCCCGCGCAGCAGAAACCGACCGATCGCGCCGAGTTCGCGCCGGCTCAGCCCCAGCACATGCACCCAGATCGCCAGCGTGCCGGCGAAGAAGGCGAGCGTCAGAAGGTTCAGACCCAGCGCCGAGCCCAGTGGCAGGGCGGTCAGGATCGCGCCGAGGATCGTATCGCCGAACATGCCGCCCAAGCCGAAATCGAGCGGCCAGCCCGGCCCCGGCACCAGCGAGGCGAGCCACAGCGCGGTGATCACGACCGCCACCGGCAGGAGCACCGCCCGCGCGGGGATCTGCGCCACCCCGCGGTCGAGCACCAGCCGCATTCCCCAGACGGCAAGCCCGAGGACGACGCCCCAGCCCGCGCGCCCGGCGATCAGCACGACCGGCGCGGCCAGCGTCGCCCCGGGGCGGCCGAGCGCGTTCCGCACCGGCCCGTCGGTCGCCGCCATCCAGCCCGGATCCTCGGGCGCGTAGGTCCAGAGCGCCATGCCCAGCAGTACCGCCAGCCCGATCAGCGCCAGACCCAGAAGCTCGCGCCCGCGACGGGTCAGCTGCGCCTGCACCTGCCGGTCGAGAAGGGGTTCGCGCTGGGGGCTGGGATAGGATGCCATGAGAAACCTCGGTTACGGATACAGACAGGCGCGCAGTCGGGTCAGGCCATCGCGGGTCTCGTCCGCCGGGGCGACGAGGGCGACGCGGATGAAGTCGCGGCCCGGATTGCTGTCGCCGACGTCGCGCGCCAGGTAGGCGCCGGGCAGGACGCGCACGCCGGTCTCGCGCCAAAGCTTCAGCGCCGCCGCCTCGCCATCCGCGACCGGCAGCCAGAGGAAGAAGCCCGCCGGCGGCGCGGTGTAGCCGTCGAGCCCGCCGAGGACCTCGTCGGCGATGGCGTATTTCTCCTGGTAGAGGCTGCGGCTCGCCTCGACATGCGCCTCGTCGGCCCAGGCGGCGGCGGCGACGGCCTGCAGGGGCTCGGGCAGCGGCGCGCCGGCATAGGCGCGCAATTGGCGGATGCGGCGGATGCTCTCCGCCCCGCCGGCGACGAAGCCCGAGCGCAGCCCCGGCATGTTCGACCGTTTCGAGAGCGAGTGGAAGGCGAGCACGCGTTCCGGGTCGGCGCCGATGTCCTGTGCGACCTCGAGGATGCCGGTCGGCGGGCGGTCGCGCCAGATCTCGGAATAGCATTCGTCGGCGAAGACGCGGAAGTCGTGCTTCTCGGCCAGCGCCAGCAGGTTGCGCCAGTAGCCCCGGTCGGCAACCGCGCCCTGCGGATTGGCCGGCGAGCAGAGAAAGGCGATCACCACCCGGTCGAGCACCTCGGCCGGTAGCGCCGCATAGTCGGGCAGATGGCCGGTCGCGGCGGTGGCGGGGACGTAGATCGGCTCGGCGCCGATGGCGAGCGCGGCCACGGCATAGACCTGGTAAAACGGGTTCGGCGTCAGGATGACGGGGTGCTGGCCACGCTTGCGCTCGGGTGCGAGCGCGAGCGCGGCGTTGAACAGTCCCTCGCGCGTGCCGTTGAGGGCCATCAGCCGCTCGGGCGGCATGGTCACGCCGTAGCGGCGCGCGAGCCAGGTGGAAATCGCCTGCAGCAGCTCCGCCGTCCCGTCGTTGTTCGGATAGCGGGCGAAGCCCTCGAGCGCGCCGTTCAGAACCTCGACCAGAAAGGGCGGCATCGGGTGGCGCGGCTCGCCGATCGTCATGGCGACGGGGGGGCCGCCGGGCGGATGCGCATCAAGAAGCGCCCGCAGACGCGGGAAGGCATAGTCCGGCAGATGCGCGAACCGCTCGGGATAATCCATCGCTGCCTCGTCACGCGGGGTCGTTGCGCCCCGTTCGCGCATCAGCATAGCCGGATTGGCGCGCCCGGTCCAGTCGCGCGGCGGGGTCGCGGTTCCGCGCGGAACGGGCTTGTGGCATTTGCGTCGCGGGGCGGCAGCCGCGCCGCGATGCCGAGAATCCCCCGATGGCGCTATCGCGAACGGCGCCGCCCGCGCGCGGCTTCCGGGCCGCGCGAGGCCCGGAAGAAGGTTTCCCTGCGGTTGATGTCGTGGGTTTGGGTTTGGTTTCGGGGTGTTGGCCGGATGCTCGCGGGCGGGCAGCCGGCCATCGGGGCGGTCAGGCGGCGGCCTGGACGGCGCGGCCGGTCATC
>SLPP01000008.1 GCA_007131945.1 Paracoccaceae bacterium
CAACCCCACCGCGGCGGCGGCCATGCGCGCCTGCACGAGCGGCGTCTGGCTCGGCGACCAGAGTTCCAGCGCGTCGCCGTCGAAGCGCGCGGTCGCGGTCATCGGCTCGAGCGTCGCATGGGCGAGGAAGGGCAGGCGATACTCGGCCTCGATCACCGTGCCGGCACCGTCGAGCGCGCGCGCCGCGTTGCCGTCGTTGCGCAGGCGCGAGTTGCGCCGGCGGTCGAAGGCCGCCGCGATGCGGGCGAAGATCGCCTCGGTCGTCTCGGGATAGGGCGCGGGGCCCCAGTCGATCTCGACCGCCCCGGCCGCCCGGATCGCCGTCCAGGTGTTGCGCGCGACGACCGCGATGCCGGTGCCGAGGTCGATCACCCGCTCGACGCCGTCGATCGCCAGCGCAGGTTCCGGGTCGAAGCCGCGCATCTCGCCGCCGAGGCGCGGATTCATCCGGACGGTGGCGAACTTCATCCCCGGCAGGCGGATGTCGACGCCATAGGTGGCGGTGCCGGTGGCCTTGGCCAGCATGTCGGGCCGCGGCAGCGACCGGCCGAGGAGCCGCCAGGTCGCCGGCGGGCGCGGATCGACCTGCGGCGCGCGGATGGCGGCGGCGGCCTCGGCCAGCGCGGTGTAGTCGAGCCGCCGGTCGTCGGGCGCAACCACGGCGCCGGCCTCGGTGCGCAGCGTCTCGACCGGCAGGCCGAGCCGCTCGGCGGCGGCGGCCTTCAGCGCCTCGCGCGCGCTCGCCCCGGCCAGCCGCAGCTTGTCGTAACCGTCGCGGATCGAGGTCGAGCCGCCGGTGATCTGCAGCCCGAAGAGGCGGCTCACCGTGCCCATCGCCCCCGCGATCCGGTGCTGCATGTCGGACTTGTCGTAGTCGGCGACCGGCAGCGCCATCTCGGCCAGCGCTTGGTTGTGGTAGGCCGCCGAGGCCGGCCCGTGGATCACGCGCACCGACTCCCAGGCAAGGTCGAGTTCCTCGGCCAGCAGCGCGGCGAGCGTCGTCTGCGCGCCCTGTCCCATCTCGGCGCGCCCGACGACCAGCGTCACGCCGGCGCCGTCGATGATCAGGAAGGGATTGAGACTGGCGCCTTCCGGCGGCTGCAGCGGGTTCTCGACCGGGCGGGAGAGACGCCAGGCGCCGAAGGCGACGCCGCCGGCGACCGCCACCGAACCGATCAGGAATGTCCGCCGCGCGATGCGGCCCGGGCGCGCCATGGCTCAGGCCCTCCGCATGGCTTCGGCGGCCTCGTGGATCGCGGCGCGGACGCGGCTGTAGGTGCCGCAGCGGCAGAGATTGCCGGCCATCCGGTCGTCGATCTCGGCATCGGTCGGTTCGGGGATCTCGGCCAGCAGCGCGGCCGCCTGCATGATCTGGCCGGACTGGCAATAGCCGCATTGCGCCACCTGGTTGCGGATCCAGGCCGCCTGCACCGGGTGCAGCGCGCCGGGGCCACCGAGCCCCTCGATCGTGGTGACCTCGCCCCAGACATCGGCCAGCGCCACCTGGCAGGAGCGCACCGCCTCGCCATCGATATGCACCGTGCAGGCACCGCAGGCCGACACGCCGCATCCGAACTTGGTGCCGGTCAGGTGCAGCTCGTCGCGCAGCACCCACAGAAGCGGCGTCTCGTCCGGCGCCTCGATGCCGATGCGTTCCCCGTTGATGGTCAGGATCTGGGCCAAGTCGTCACCTGTCGCGCTGCCGCCATGCCTTGTCCCTGCAACATAGCGGATACGCGCGGCGCTTCCAGCCTTGCGCGCGGCGCTACAGCACGACGACCCGCGTGCCGCGCCCGACGCGGCCATAGAGATCGATCACGTCGTGCTGAAGCATCCGGAAGCAGCCCTGCGAGGCCCGGCGGCCGATCGAGCGCCATTCGGGCGTGCCGTGGATGCGGATGCCCTCGTCCCGCCCGGTGGCGATCGTGCGCAGGTAGAGCGCGCGCGCGCCGAGCGGGTTGCGCGGCCCGCCCGGCTTGCCGTCGGCATAGCGTTCATAGGCGGCGGGGTTTCGCGCGATCATCGCCGGGGTGGGCGTCCAGGTCGGCCAGTGCGCGGTGCGGTAGATCTCGGCCTCGCCGGTCCAGCCCAGCCCCTCCTGCCCGACGCTGATGCCGTAGCGCAGCGCATAGCCATCCTCCAGCACCAGATGCAACAGCCCCTGGTCGGAGAGGATGACGATGGTCCCCGGCGGCTCCTCGGTAGCGAAGGGGACGACCTGGCGGTGCAGCCATTCCGGGATCTGGCTCATATCGATCGCCGGGATCATGTGCCGCCCATCGCGACGCGCGGCATAGTCGAGCGGCGCGATCTCGGGCGGCTCGGGCTGCAGGCAGCCGGCGAGCGGCACCAGCACCACACCCATCAGGACCGAACGTCGCTGCCAGTTCATCTTGCCCCGTTCCCGCACCGGAACCCTTCCCTGCCCACGATAGCCAAGCCGGACCTCCGGGTCCATTGCGTGATCGACGCGCCACCGGCGCTGCCTTCAGGTACAAGCAAAGGTCGAAAAGGTTGATAAAACGCAACCCGAAGAGTAATGTTAACCATTGCAAGCAAGCGGGTGGCGCGATGTCTCTCAACCCGTACAAGGCCATCGAGACGACGCTCGGTGTCAACAAGACCGCCGCCAAGATCGCCATCGGCGGCTGGATCGTGGTCACGCTGGCGATATCGCTCAAGCAGTATCTCGACGACGACACGGTGACCTTCTGGCAGATGCTGGTGGCGCTGGTCGCGCTGATCCTGCTGATGATGCTGCTGTCGGAACTGCCCAGGCTGGTGGCGCGCGGCATGGTCAGCTTCATGTGCGTGCTCTTTGCCGTCTGGTCCACCGCCGGCGTCACGCAGGTGGTGACGAACAACGGCCTGACCTTCCTCGGCCATTATCGCTGCATCTTCAGCCTGGGCTTCAGCGAGGGCTGCGACGTGACGCCCGCCAATGCCTCGAACCAGGCCCAGACCCGCGAGACGGTGCGCGCGCCCGCGCCCGAAACACCGGCGCCCGGCACGGCGGCTCCCGGCGCGGCGGCCCCCGGCTCGCTGGCGCCGGGCTCGCTGGC
>SLPP01000088.1 GCA_007131945.1 Paracoccaceae bacterium
AGCTTGCCCACCGGGTCGGGGATGCCGACGCGGGCAAGCATCTCGGCCGAGCGGCGGTCTTTTTCCGCGCCGCTGCCGGGCTGGCGATACTGGATGTCGCGCATCTGCCGACCGATCGAGAGGACCGGGTTCAGGGAGGTCATCGGGTCCTGGAAGACGACCGAGATTTCCTGGCCCCGCATCTGGCGCAGGCGGCGGGTGGAGGCGCGGGTCACGTCCTCGCCTTCGAGCGTGATGCGGCCGGCGGGGATGGTGGCGTTCTCGGGCAGGAGCTGCAGGAGCGCGTTGATCAGCGTGGACTTGCCGCAACCGGATTCGCCGACGACGCCGACGATCTGCCCCTCGGGGACGGTGATCGAGACGTCGCGCAGCGCCTGCAGGGCGCCCTCGCGGGTGTCGTAATGGACGGTCAGATCCTCGACCAGAAGCGCCGCCATCATCGGGTCTTCCTCAGCCGCGGGTCGAGCTGGTCGCGCAGCGCCTCGCCGAGGAAGGTGAAGCCGAGCGTGGCGAGGATCAGGGGCAGCCCGCCCGAGATGAGGATCCAGGGCGTGGTGCGGATGTAGTCGAACCCGTCCTTCAGCGTCGCGCCCCACGACGGCGTGCCGGGCGGCACGCCGATGCCGAGGAAGCTCATGCCGGCCTCGATGGTGATGACGACGGGCAGGTTCATCGCGGCGAGGATGAAGAAGGGGCCGAGGACATTGGGCAGGATGTGGTGGAAGACGATGCGGGCAAACGAGGCGCCCATGGCGCGTTCGGCGAGGATGAATTCGGAGTTCTTCAAGGACAGCGTCTGCGTGCGGACGACGCGGCCGTATTCGGCGAAGGAGGTGATGACGACGACGATGATGACGGTGGAAAGCCCGCGGGGCATGAGCGCGGCCAGCGCGAGCGCGAGGATGATCGTCGGATATGCGCGCAAGGTGTCGAAGAAGAAGAGAAGCGCGTTGTCGAGCCAGCGCGGCCCGAAGCCCGCGAGCATGCCGAGGACGAGGCCGATCAGCCCCGAGATGGTCACGGCCGTCAGCGCGACATAGAGCGCGATGCGCCCGCCCTGCAGGAGCCGCGAGAAGGTGTCGCGGCCGAGATTGTCGGTGCCCATCCAGTAGGTCGAGGACGGCGGCGAGAAGCGATCGACGAGGTTCATCGCCGCCGGGTCGTGCGGGGCGATCACGTCGGCGAGCAGCGCCGAGACGACGAGGAGCGCAATGATCGCCATGGCGAAGACCGCCAGCGGGTCGGCCATCAGGCGGCCCATCAGCGTATGGCGGAAGGCGGTCATCTCTGCGACCGGTGACGCGGGTCGAGCGCGGCGTTGATCAGATCCGCGATCAGCGCGCAGGTGACGAAGAAGCCGATGGCGACGAGCATCGCGCCCATCACCACCGGGTAGTTCCGCCCCGAGACACTGTCATAGATGAGCGAGCCGAGGCCGGGGCGGGAGAAGACGATCTCGGCGAAGACGGCGCTGGAGAGCATCCCGCCGATGCCGACGCCGAGGACCTGAACGGCGGGCAGGATCGCGACGCGCAGCGCGTAGTTGTAGATCACCGTCCGGCGCGGCAGGCCGAAGGCGCGGGCGGTGCGGATGTAGTTCTCGCCCAGAGCCTCGAGCATCGAGGCGCGGACGATGCGGGCGACATAGCCGACCCAGGCAAGGCCGATGGCGAAGGAGGGGAGCGCGAGGTGGTAGAGGCGGCTGACGATGTCGCCGGGCTCGCCCGCGCCGATGGTCGGGAACCAGCGCAGCCAGACGGCGAAGACGAGGAGCGAGTAGAGCGCGACGACGAAGGAGGGCGCGGCGATGAAGGCGACCGAGAGGACGCCGGTGATCCGGTCGAGAAAGCTGCCGCGGTTGTCGGCCGAGAAGGCGCCCAGAAGGATGCCAAGGGTGGCCGACCAGAAGATCGCGCCGAAGACCAGCGCCACGGTGTGCGGGAGCGCGCTGAAGACGGATTCGGCGACCGGGCGGTTGCGGTTGAAGTCGGTTCCCATGTCGCCGGTCAGGATGCGGCCCCAGAAATGCGCGATCTGCACATGGATGGGGTTGTCGAGCCCGGCGCGCTCGCGGAAATCGGCGCGGATCTCGGCCGTGGCGCGGGGGCCGAGGAGCACGGTGGTGGGATCGCCCGGCAGCGTGACCATCACCGCATAAAGCGCCGAGATCGCGAAGAAGACGATCGCGAGCGCGAGGATGATGCGCTGGATGGTGTATCTGAGCATGCCGGGCGATCAGGCCCCGGCGCGGGATCGGCCGCGCCGGGGCCCCGTCTCAGGCGCGGCGGAAGAACTGCACCAGCGGCAGCCCGTCGGGCCGCGTCGCCGGCGCGATGTTGTCGGCGTAGAGGTTCGCCGTCACCCCGTGGGTGATGAAGCGATAGCCGCCCGATTCCTCCATCAGGTCCTGCATCCGGCGATACATCTCGTCGCGCTTCGCGGGGTCGGTCTCGGAGAGCGCCTCGTCGTGCAGTCGGTCGAATTCCTCGTTCGAGAACTGCTCCCAGTTCCAGTCGCCGATCTGGTCGGTGACGAACCAGGCGGTGGCGTAATAGGGATCGGGCGTCATCGAGAAGCGCTTGATCGTCAGTTCGAGGTCCTTCCAGCGGTCGCCGTCGGCGGCGACGCCCAGGCTCCAGAACGAGCCCGATTCGTGGACGGTGATGTTCAGGTCGATCCCGGCCTGCGCCATCGTCGCCTGCATCACCTGCGCCGCGGTGGTGTGGATGACGGTGTTGAGCACGTCCACGTTGATCTCCAGCCGGTCGATCCCGGCCGCGTCGAGAAGCTCGCGGGCGCGGGCGAAATCGGCCTGAGGCGGGATGATCGTCTCGGGCCGGTGGCCGATGAGGCCGGGCGCGATGATCCCGGTCGCGGGTTCGGCGACGTCGAAGAAGGCCGCCTGCACGATCGAGGGGATGTCGATCGAATGCATGATCGCCAGGCGCACGCGCTCGTCCTCGAACTTCGGGTTCTGCAGGTTGAGCCCGATCCAGTGATAGAAGAGCGCCGGATGCACCGAGAGCCGCATGCCGGCGGGCACGTTGCCCTGCAGCCG
>SLPP01000313.1 GCA_007131945.1 Paracoccaceae bacterium
ATGCGCGCGGCCTCGTGGCGTTCGGACATGATGACATGCAGACCGCCGGTCGCGACCACCTCCGCAGACACGAGGATATCCGTCCCCCGTCCGGCCATGTTGGTTGCGACGGTGATGCGTCCGGGCTCTCCGGCGCGGGCGATGATCTCGGCCTCGTCGCGATCCTGGGCGGCATTGAGCACCTGATGCGCCAACCCGGCCGCGGCGAGATGCTCGGACGCCGTCTGCGATGCGGCAACCGACCGCGTGCCGAGAAGGACCGGGCGGCCAGCGGCGTTCAGCTCGGCGCAGCGGCGCGTGATCTCGCGCCACTTCGCCCCGGCATCGGGAAGCACCCGCCCGGGCAGGTTGACGCGCCGTACCGGGCGGTTGGTCGGAATCGGCGTCACCGGCAGCCGGAACACCGACCACAGCTCGCCGGCGACCTCGCTGGCGGTGCCGGTCATGCCGGCCAGGCGACGATACCGGCGAAAGAGGCGCTGATAGGTGATGCGCGCCTGCGGGACACGCGGTCGCGTCAGCTCGACGCCTTCCTTCAACTCGATCAGCTGGTGCAACCCGTCGCCCCAGCTTCGGTCGGGCATGACCCGCCCGGTGAACTCGTCGACGATATGCACCTTGCCGTCGCGCAGGATATAGGCCTCTCCTGGTTGAAAGAGGTGCAGCGCGGCAAGGGCAAGACCGACCATCTCCTCGCGCAGGACGGCGTTCTGCCAGCGCCAATCCTCGGTGTTCAGGCGCCGCTCGAGCCGTGCCGAGCCACCCGGCGTCAGTTCGGCCCGCCGGCGGCTGCGGTGCAGCGTGAAGTCCCGCCCCTCCTGCAATTCGCGCGCGATCCGCAGCGCCTGCGGGGCCATCTCGATACGTTCGTCGGGCAGCGCCGAGCCCGAAATGATCAGGGGCGTGCGTGCCTCGTCGATGAGGATGCTGTCGGCCTCGTCGACGATGGCGAAATGCAGCCCGCGCAGTAGCAGCCGGCCGCCGGGCCCGGCGTCGCCGGCCAGGCGCCGGGCCCGCAGGCGCAGCTCGCCGTAGCGCTTGCCCAGCGCGATCCGGTCGCGCAGATAGTCGAATGCAAGTTCCTTGTTGGTCGCATAGGTGATGTCGGCGCCGTAGGCCGCCCGGCGCTCATCGGGGCCCTGACCCTGCCGTACCAGACCGACCGACAGGCCGAGAGCCGCATAGATCGGTCCCATCGCCTCGGCATCGCGGGCGGCGAGATAGTCGTTCACCGTCACCACATGCACCGGCAAACCGGCCAGCGCCGCCGTCGCCGCGGCGAGCGTGGCGGTCAGGGTCTTGCCCTCGCCGGTGGCCATCTCGGCAACATGCCCGGTGAGCAGCGCATAGCCGCCGATGAGCTGAACCGGGAAATGCCGCAGCCCCAGCCGGCGTGTCGAGACCTCCCGCACGAGCGCGAAGGCCTCTCCGACAGCGCCCCTGTCGTCCAGCCCGCCCCTCCTGCGAAGGCGCAGCCGCAGCGCCGTCGCAGCCGCTCGCAAGTCTTCGTCCGAGGCGCTCCGGCAGGCATCGGCATGAAGCTCGACGGCGGGCAGGATCGCGCGCATGCGGCTGCACCTGAGCCAACCGGTACGCGCGACGACGGGAACGACGAATGCATCGACCAGCCGCTCGGTCCAGTGGGGAGCGGCCACCGCGCGTTCGGCCTGCAGGATGCGGGCGTTCAGCGCCAGCCGGCCCAGCGCACCGGCGGGGGCGCTGCCGTCAGACACGGAAGGTCCGCAGGAACAGCTGACGCATGGCGCGCCACATGCGATGGGCGGCGGGTTCCGTGCCAAGGTCGAAGCGCACATATGCCCGGCCACCGATCAGCGACCGCTCCAGCGGCGCATCGAGCGCGACATCGATCTGAAACACGGTCTGAAGGGATTGCATGGGCGAGTCGCCCGAGGGGTCGAGGGCAAAGGGGCCGCCCCCCTGATCGCTGAGCACCGGCGAGACCAGATGCCGGGTCGCCGCTGGCGTCTGGGCGCGCATCTCGGCTGGCAGGATGTCGTCGAGACGATCGGCGAAACGGACCTGCACGTCGCGGGTCCGCTGCCGCACGAGATCGATCTGGGTATCGGGGACAAGGGTGCGGATCAGCGGTGTCCCGCGTTCCACGACGTAGCCGATGGGTTGGCCGTGCCGGATGAAGCGCCCCGGCAGGTCGTCGGCATCGGGCAGGACGAAAGTGCCGTTCGCGGCGCTGCGCACATCCAGCCCGGCCTGCCGCTCGGCCAGGCGCGCCCGCTCGCGCTCGGCCTGGGCGAGGCGTTCGCGGATGCGGGCCGCCTCGACCCGGTCGGTGAATTCGACCGCGGCGAGGGTGAGCCGCAGTTCCGCCAGGCGGGCATCGAGCACGGCGATCTCGGCCGCGACCAGAGGATCGTCCAGTCGCAGGAGCAGATCGCCCGGCGCCACCGTGCTGTTCGGCGCGGCGACGATCTCGGCCACGGTGCCGTTGCCGCCGGAATGGACCACGGCGTGATCCGGTATCCAGAGAACGCCCTGGGCCAGCGTCGCATGCGGCAAGGGGATGAAGGCGAGGGCCGCACCGACGGCGCCGAGAACCCCCGCGGTCGCCGCGATCGCCCGGCCGCGAACAGGGTCCAGCCGCGGGTTCGTCAGCAGGAACCACGCCCCCTTGAGCACCGGCCAGACCAGCATCAGTCCGGCCGACCAGACCGCCAGCAAGACGCCGATGACGAAGAAATGCGTGGCCACGAAGACCACGATCACGGTCATGATGAACAACCGATAGGCCAGTGCCGCGAGCCCGTAGAGGACGAACCAGAACCGCTCGCCCCGCGCCGTTGCCGGCGAGGTCGAACCGCGCAGCCCGAACCCGTAGCGCTGGATGAGGTGCAAAAGGTGCCTGTTCGAACGATTGCCCAGATTCGGCACCTCGAGAAGATCGGCGAGGACATAGTAGCCGTCGAAACGCAGAAGGGGATTGCCGTTGAACAGCACGGTCGACACCCCGGCGATGAGCATGGTGTTGAAGGCGATCGTCCGCACCAGGCCCGGCTCGACATTCAGCCAGACCGCGAGGGCGATCGCGGCCAGCGTGACCTCGACCATGATGCCGGCACCGGCCACGAAGGCGCGCTGCCATTTGGAGCGGAAGGCAGCCGCCGCCGACGCCTCGACATAGGGCACGGGCATGAAGACGAGGAACATGATCCCCATCTCGTGCACCTCGCCGCCCCAGCGCTTGACCGCATAACCATGGCCGAGCTCATGGATCCCCTTGATCACCGGATAGCTGAGCAGGATGAGCACGATATTCTGCGCGCTGAGCACGCGATCGGTCAGGTTCTCGGTCAGAAGCGACCAATGCTGCGCGGTTGCCACCAGCGCCCAGCCGACCAGCGCGATCCACAGCAACAGCCCGACGATCGAGAACAGCGGGCGCACCAGGGGATAGGTCGCATCCAGGAAGCGGTCCGGATCGAGCAGTGGAATCCGGATCGCCATCGGATTCTGGACCCGCTGCATCAGTTCGCGCCGACGGTGCGTACGGGCGCGTTCCGCCAGTTCCCCGATATCGGGCGGCGTGCCGCTGTCGAGCGCATCGGCCTGATGCAGCTGCGACAGAAGCTGTATGACCTCGTCCTGCGTGGGCAGGTCGCGGCCGAGCTTGCGGGCGGCGGCCTTCCAGATGTCGCGCATCCTGCGCCGGCCGTCCATCTGCGCGATCACCGCATAGGCCGCCGGCGAGAAGCGATGGAAACGGTTCGACGCGCTGTCTTCGAGCACGTACCAGATATCGCCGCGAAACTGGCGGCGATGGATCTCGACATGGCTGCGCAAACGCGGGGTCAGGTCGGCGACACGGTACCAGGACGGGCTGAACTGCGATTTCTCGGCCATCGGCGTGCCTCAGGGCCAGTACCGCCAGGCGGTCAGCCTGATCCAGTCGATCAGGCCGCGCGACCAGATCAGCACCAGAAGCCGCTCCTCGACATCGACCTTGGCGACCCCCTCCATCCCCGGGCGCAGGCGCAACGAGGGGCTGTCCAGCGCCGCCTCGACCCGGAAGACGGTGCGGCCCTCGCGTGCCTCGGCGACCGGCGTCATCCGCTCCACGGTAAGGTCGAGAGGGCTGTCGGGCAGGGCCGACAACACGAGCCTGCCCCGCTGACCCGGCTCCACATCGGCGATCTGCCCCTCGTCGACGCCGAGGATCACGCGATAGGAGTCAAGCGGGGCGACGACGAAGAGTTCGTCCCCCCGACGCAGCGATGCGCCGACCTGCTGGCTGAGATCGCCACGCACGACAATTCCGTCGAAGGGCGCACGGATCGCCGCGCGCGCGAGTTGCTCCTCGAGCAGGGCGATCTGGGCTTCGACCTGCGCCGCACGCTGCAGCAGGATGGCGCTTTCGGCACGCTGTCCGGTGCCCAGGGCACGGGAATGCTCGAGCGCGAGTTCCTGGCGCTCGGCAATCCGCCGCGCCAGTTCGAGTTCCAGATCGCGCGTATCGAGCTGGGCCAGAAGCGTGCCGGCCCGCACCACGTCGCCGGCGCGGACGAACTCGCCCTCCAGATAGCCGTCGAAGGCGGCGACGACAGCGCGCTGAACCGTTCCCTCGAGCATGGCATCGGCGCTGACGCGATAGGTTCCGGTGGCAAAGCTCAGAAAGCCCGCCAGCGCCAGCGCCACCATGAGCGCGATCTTGCGGCCATAGTAGCGTGGACCGAGAAGGCGCCGCATCTGCGTCAATGCCGAGTCGGCGATCTTCGCGCCAAGCCAGCGATCGTTGCGGCGCTTGTCGTCCAGGACCGGACCCGCGACACCGGCGATGTATTCCAGCATCTCGATCTCGTCGGGAGAAAACGGGCGCTTCTCTGCGCGCTCCAGGACGAGGGCGCCGATGATCCTCTCGCTCGATGAAAACGGCACCGTGAGCACCTGCGCGGCACCCGAGACCTCGCTCAGATGGCGATGCGCGGCATCGATCTGGCTGTCCTCCGCTGACCCCGGGGGCAAGGGAAAATGCACGATCGAGACCTGGTCGATCGCCTCGTCCATCGCATTCGCGATCCGGCGCATCAGGTTCATGCGCTTGCCGAAACGGGCGCTGTGCGAAAGCGCGCGCACGGTCGATCGGTCCCGGTGCCGGAAGCCCAGCGATACGCGTTCACACTCCAGGAGTTCGGCCAGTTCGGTCACGAAAGCGATGGCGGCCGCCTCGAAAGCCGGCTCCTCGACCACGGCCGAAAGCATCTCGTGCGCGGTGCGCAGCGCCGCGCGGCTTGAAAGGTCGCGCCTGGCGCGGTCGCGATAGAGCGCGTATTCGAGCGATTGCGCGCTCCACTGCAATTCCCGCATCAGCCGACGGACATCGCGCGCGGCGGTCGGCCGGACCAGGAGGCCGGCCACGCCATGCACCTCGCCCTCGATGATCAGCGGGCAGGCGAGCGCGGTTCCGGCGCCGGAATCCGGCCCGCCGTCCTGCTTCGCCAGCGGACGCAGGACCGGCGGCGCGCCATCGGTCCTGCCGGCATGGGCGACCCCGCGCCGTTCGCTCATCGCGCGTTCGGAAACGGCATGGAGACGCTCGGGCAGCGGCAGTCCATCGGGCGCCAGAGCCACCGGCCGGAACGGCCCCTGGCCGGGCGGGCCCAGAACCACGACGCCGACAAGCGCCTCGTCCAGGCGCCGCATCAGCAGCGCGAGCCAGGCGGAAGCGAATTCCTCGACCGTTGTGGCGCTGCGAAGCCGTTGCCAGTGCCCGTCGCCGGCATCGGCCGCCTTCGGTGCCTCGGCCGCCTCAGCGCCGGCCGGGCGGGTAGCGAAATGCCGTTCGGGATGCAGCTCGGAGGAGGAATCGGCCATGGCGCGCCCTTCCGGACATCACCGCGTCGCTAGTTGGTCCTGTCGCTGCCGCCCAGCACCTCGGGGACGCGGTTGCCGTCGTCGATCGCCAGCGTGCCGAAGCGCTGCTCATGCTGCTTGAGCACGGCGCCCAGCAGAACCCAGAGGCGTTTCGCCGCGAACGGGCTCATGATGATGCGGTCGCTGAGTTGCACGGTCACCTCGCGCTTCTCGTCGAGGTTCCATGTCTGGTTGGTGCCGAAGAAGACGCTGATTTCCTCGCGCGTGCTCGCGGCGTTGACGACATTGGCGTAGGTGGAGCGCATCCGGGAATCGTCCCACTCCACCTTCGGGGTGCGCCGGGCGGCTGCTTCGGCAGCCTCGCTCTTCGGGGGGGTGTTCGACTGATCGCTCATGTTTCCTCACTTGGACTGGCGGAGAATTTGCGGCTGCAAGGCAGCGATGCCGACAGCCTTGCACGGTTCGGGAGAAACTTCACGGAAAAAAGGGCGCATCGCGTGTGGCAACCGTTCCTTTCAGCCCATGCAGACGGGCACTTAGCGCCCCGCACCCCGGCCATTGCCGTTGTTCAGACCGTTTCCGTTACCGTTCCCGTTTCCGGGCGTGACCGGGGTGGTCCAGACGGGAACGGGGTTGTCGTCCTCGTCGTCAAACGACAGCAGCACGAAATCCGCCTCCTCCTCTTCCTCATCGTCGGAAAACTCGGACAGCCAGATGACGTCCTCCTCCTCGCTCGAGGGCAATGCCGCATCGACTTCGATCACAGGCGGGGCGCCATCGGAGCCGATGACCCCTTCCGGCAGTCCAAAAAGCATGAGCGCATCGCTCTCGTCACCGACGTGACCCTGCTGGGACTGACCGCCACCCTGGTTGCCCGGGCCGCCACCCTGGTTGCCCGGGCCGCTACCCTGGTTGCCCTGGCCGCCACCCTGGTTGCCCTGGCCGCCACCCTGGTTGCCCTGGCCGCCGCCCTGGTTGCCCTGGCCGCCGCCTTGGCCACCGCCACCGCCGCCAGGACCGGCATTCTCGCCCGGCAGCGCGCGCCACATCAATTCACGCTGACCGTGATAGCGCTCGGGGAAAGGTTGTGCCGGCCCGCCGGACTGATCCTGCCAGGCGTCATCCTCGCGCGTGACCAGCGCGATCTCGCCCATCGGCTCGCCCTGCCGCGCCGGGTCGCCGCCGCGTTCCAGCCCGAGGATCTGATCCGCCCCATCGGCGCGCGACAGCTCCAGCAGGAAGTCGAGCACATTCGGGTTCGGCGCGAGGCGCCAGATATGCAGCCCGCCGAAGGGGCTGAAGGGCACGACATAGGTGTTGAACTCGCCGATCCAGTCGATCAGCCGGTCGGCGCCCGTATTGCCGATCAGCACATCGCGCCCGGCCCCGCCAAAGACGATATCGGCATAGGACTGGAACGGGTCCTCGACATCGTTGGCGATCGGGTCGGGGCCGAAGAGCGTGCTGAGGTGGTTGTCGTCGGCATTGAGCACGCTTTCGCCCCAGCCACCCCAGATATGGTCGCGTCCGGTGCCGCCGACGATCCAGTTGTTGCCCAGATTGCCGAAGATCACGTCATCGCCGTCGCTGGGGATGCCTTCGGCCGGGTCGTCGGGGAAGCGGGTGTCGCGCGGGCCCTCGGTCGGGTCGAAGTTCAGGAAGAAATCATGGACGACCTCGTCCGTGCCGGCCCGATACCAGGTGGAGTTGTGGAGATCGACGTTGAACAGGTCGGTCAGATCACCATCGGGGTCCTTGAAGGCAAGGTCGATCGTCGCCGCCTCGACCCGCTGGCCGGTCTCGTCGAGCAGCATCAGCCGCAGCGGGTCGAGTTCATTGTAGAGGCGGAACCACAGACCCTCTTCGCCGGTGAACTGCAGGATATCGCCGGGGTTGTAGGGCGCGACCGGGTAGAACCAGGCTTCGGGTGCCAGCCCTTCCAGTTCGGGGCTCTGGGTCCGCTTCATCAGCCAGTTCAGCTCGCCCGAGAAATAGCCCGGCAGCGCCTCGCCGCCCGAGACCGCGTCATCGCCGGCGCCGGCATGGATCGAATTGTTGCCGATCCCGCCATAGATGATGTCGTTGCCGCCGGTCTCGTAGGCGAAGCCGAAATGCCGCGCGACGTGGCGGATCTCGCCTTCGGTGTAAAGCTCCGCCACCCAACTCCGACCGGGATTGGCGATGCTGCGCTGATCCTCGGCGGCGATCCCGTAGAGCGGCTCGGCAAAGCCGTTGCGACTGAGGAAGATCAGCCCGTCGTCGCCGAGGATGCCGTCATGGCCCATCCCGCCCGAGATCCAGTTGTTGCCGAACCCGCCGACGATCAGATCGTCGCCCGCATGGCCGAAGATGACATTGTCCCCGCCCATGCCGAAGATCACATCATCGCCCGATTCGCCGTGGATCAGGTCGCCCGCGCCGATCACATCCGCGAAGCCCAGATGCGCCGGCACGTCCCGGCCCGCCTCGCGCGCCAGATCCCAACGCAGGTAATCCAGCAGATCGACCCCGCGCGCCTTGACGCGCAGGTCGCCGCGGGTCGGATCCTCGGCGTCGTAGTTGAAGCCGAGATTCGCGCCGCTGTCTTCGCCGTTCAGCCCGACAAGGCGGAAAATGTTGCCGTTGTCGCCCAGGATCACGCTGGCGTTGCGGGCGTGGCGGTCCTCGAAGCTCACCAACCCGCCATGGCCTTCGTCGAGCCGGTCGATGCGGGTGCCCGCGCCGCCGAAGAGGATGTTGTCGCCGCTGTCGTCGCGCTGCCAGTGCTCGGTGAGCCCGAACTGGTTGGAGGACCCGCCGATGATGTCGTTCTGGCCCAGATTGCCCAGGATCACGTCGCGCCCGGCGCCGCCCTCGATATAGTCGTCGCCGTCATCGGCGGATTCGAAGGATTGCGGCAGGCGGATGATCTGGCCTTCGTCCAGCGCGGCCAGGCGCGAGGATTCCAGCGCCGCATGCAGCCCCAGCGATGCCGCGCCATTTGCTCCGAAGGCTTCGGCGGTGAGCGGGCCGTCCAGCCAGTCGCCCGACCAGATGTCGAAGAAGATCGACCCGTCACCCTGGATGGTGTTGTCGCCCCGCTGGCCGAAGATCATGTCGGCGTCCCGCCCGCCGGCGATGTAGTTGTCGCCGTGGGTCAGCGCCGCGTCCGGGGCCAGCACGGCGGCCGGGTCGTAGGCGCCCGCGCGCACATCCTGCCAGCCGGCGTAATGGGTCAGCCCGTCATGCAGCGCGATGACCCAGTTGGCCCAGCCCGGCGCCTGCCCGTTCCAGTCGGGGTCCAGATACTGGCTGTCACGGTCGATCAGCAGGTCACCATCGGCGCCGAGGCCGGTGTCGTAGATCTGCGCGCCAGTCAGCGCCCGGAAACGCGGGTTGGTGAAGTCGTCCAGTTCGGCGCCGCGCCGGTCAAGGATGACATTGTCGCCGATCGCCAGATCGCGGTTGCGCTCGTCGCTTTCCACATCCTCCAGCAGCGCGCCGGTGTCACGGTTCACGCGGCCATCGTCACCATCCAGGATATCGCTGCCCGAGCCGCCGATCACCAGGTCGTCGCCATCGCCACCCAGGATCACATCCGTGCCACCCGCGATCAGGCCAGACAGATCGCCCAGAAGCGGATCGATGTCGAAGCTCCAGGCCCGGCCCTGCCCGTCGCCGCCCTCGAGCTGGTCCGTGTCGAAGACGGATTCGATGTAGTTGGGCAGGATGCCGTCGATCCCGTGCCAGTCGGGGCGCGCGGTCTCGAACCCGATCCAGGCGCCGTCCCCAATCGCGATATCGTCGCCCGCGCCGGCGTCGATCCAGTTGTTGCCGAAGCCGCCGACGATGATATCTGCTCCCGCGCCGCCGAAGATGCGGTTGTCGCCGCGGGTGTCGGGATCGACCGAGAACATGACCGAGGGCGGCAGCCGCTGCCCGTCGGTGAAGTCGAACCGCCCGCCATGACCCAGCACCGAGACCGGCGCGCCGGTCAGCGGGTCGGTGTAGACGATCCGACCATTGTCGCCGAAGATCAGATCGCCGCCCTGACCGCCGCGGATCAGGTCATCGCCCGCGCCGCCGAAGATGATCAGCGGCAGGGTGGAGGCCGTGGCATCCACCGCATCATCGCCCTCCTGCATGTTCAGGACGAAGAAACCGTGGTCGCCCGCCCGCAGGTCCACCGTGGCGCTGTCATCGCCCAGGCCAGCGTTCAGCGTGGTCTGGGTGCGCCAGTCGTCGCTGTCGCGCTGATGCGTGGCCGTCACATCGAAAACGTTGCCCTGCGCGCCGCCCCAGAGCGTGATGCCGTCGAAGAAGTTGCCGCCCGCGCCGGGGGCCGCGCCGTAGCGGACGGCGCCGCCCGCCCAGCCGAGCATCTCGATCTCGATGTTGTCCAGCAGCGCATGATCCGCGGCGGTACCCGCATCGCCGCCGATGGAGACGGTCTTGGCATCTTCGGTCGCTTCGTCGCTGACCGTCAACCGATGGCGGCCCTCGCCCGCGTCGATGTTCAGGTCTCCCAGGATCAGATCCAGTGACCCGGGCAGGAAATCGAACCCATAGGCCGCGCCCTCGGGCTGCAGGGTGTCGGCATCGAGATCGGCCAGCGAGGAGATGAAGATGCGGTCATCGCCGGTATTGAGGTTGACGTTCGTCACATCCGCCGTGCTGCCCTGCACGTTGAGCACATGCCCCGTGCCCTCGGCATCCGCCGGTCCGAAGCCGATGTTCAGTTCCTGGATGCCGTAATGGTTCAGCCCGTCCATCCGCGTCGCCAGATGCGCCGTGCCGTCCAGCGCGGCGGTATCCACGGTCAGGAAGCCCACGCCCTCGCCCTGCATCACCCCGCGCAAGAGACCCTGGAAGGCGATGTGATAGGCATTGCCGAAACGCTGCACGGCGATGTCGTCGGCAAAGCGGTCCGGCAGCAGGCGCTGCAGCGCCTCGCGCAACTCGGCGGCGGTGGCGTTATGGGCGATGGGGCCGGTTTCACCAAGGATGTCCAGCGCCAGGGTGAAGCTGCCGCCCTCGGCCTCGATGGTCAGCGTCTGGATGTCGTTGCGCGCGTTGGCATCGCCACTGGGCGGGATATCGGGGTCGTCCAGCTTGTCGATACCGGGTTCGCGGGTGGCGATATGAACGAAATCGGCGTCCGAGGTCAGCGGTGACACCGTCTGGTTGGTCAGATGCCCCTGGAAGCGGACCACGATCACCCGGTCGGCCTTGGACACGGCGACATTGCCGGTGCCGACGGTGTCCAGATCTTCAAGGGCCGCCTGAATCTCGGCCGCGCTCATGTCGCGGTGCAGCGCGCCGGTGGTTGCCCCGTCATAGCCCAGCGTGAAGTCGCGGTTGGCGTCGCCGGGCAGCGGATCGTCGAGATAGATCGTCTGGATCGCGTTGAACACGGGCATGCCCATGCCGGTCAGGGTGCTCTGGGTGAGCAGCGCCCAGACGCTGCCGGCGTCCTCGGTGCCCAGCGCGTTGAGCGTGTTCTGCCCGCTGGCGGTCAGGCCGGTGCTGGACACGCCGAAGGTATGCATCGGCGTCTTTGAATATTCTTCGCTGTCATGGCTGAAGCGGATCACGATGCGGTCGCCGAAGCGTTCGACTGTCAGGTCGCCGTCGTCGATCCCGTCCAGCGCCAGAAGCGCTGCCAGGATATCGGCAGCGCTGGCCTCATAGGCGATGGGGCCGGTTTCCTCGCCGATGGGCGACTGGACGGTGTCATCTTCCACCGCACCCTTGAAACGCAGGGTGAAGAAGCCGCCATCGGCGTTGCGCAGGAAGATCTCCTGCTCATTGGTGGAGCCTTGGGCAAGGACCGAGCCATCCTGCGCCAGCACATCGGGCTCGCCGCGCACGGTGATGCGGGCGTCGGCCTCGGGGACGCTGCCAGCGACGGTGAGAAGCGCGGCGATCTCGGCCAGGCTGTGCAGGCCATCCGCCCCGGGCTTGCCAACGGTGGTGACATTGTCGCCC
>SLPP01000061.1 GCA_007131945.1 Paracoccaceae bacterium
ACGCCGATGGTCTGGGACGAGCACGCGCCCTCGGGCGGGTTCAGCACCGGCCTGCCCTGGTTGCCGGTGCCGCCGGGGCATCTGCCGCTGGCGCTGAGCACGCAGGAGGCCGATCCCGGCGCGCTGCTGCACCATTACCGGCGGGTGATCGCGCTGCGCCACGCGCATCCGGCGCTCGCGATCGGCAGCATGACGCCGGCGCGGGCGCAGGGCCCGGTGCTGAGCTTCGAGCGCGCGCACGGGAACGAACTGATCCTCTGCGTCTTCAACCTCTCGGACAGTCCCGCCGCGCTGGACCTGCCGGCCGGGCTGTGGCTGGCGATCGATGCCGAACCGGCCACCGGCCCCTTCCATCCCGAGGGTCCGTTCGACCTCGGTCCCTGGCAGGTCTGCCTGTTGTTGCGCCAGGAGCCCGCGGCCAACCCGGCCGGCTGAGACCGAGGGCAGGCTGCCCCGGCGCGGGACCGCCCGATCCTCCTTTCCCCGGGGCCTCCGATCCCGCGTGCGAATCGCGAAGGCGACAGCCTGCCTGTTGGTCGCACCCGCCCCCTTGCGGCGCGCAAAAAGGTTTCCCTGCGGTTAACAGGATGACAATTTACTATCTATATCAATATTTTACGACGATGTTCGCTGGCGAACACCCGCTTTGCCCTGCCCGTTCGTCAGTCCCCACGCGGATCGGATGGTCTCCTCGGCCATGACCGGTCCCTCAGCCCTGCCCCGAGACGATGTAGCGGGTGAAGCGCGCCGCGTCCGAGCCCAGCAGCCGCGCGTGTTCCTGCAGCGCGAAGCGGTCGGTCATGCCGGCGACGTAGTCGGCGACGACCCGCGCCAGCGCCGCCTCGTTCCCCGCCGCGGCCAGATCGGCGCGCCATTCCGCCGGCAGCAGGCCCGGGTCGTCCAGATAGAGCGCGAAGAGGTCGCGCACCACCTCGGTCACCTCGGCGCGCATCGCCACGACCTTCGGCGCGCGGTACATCCGCCGGAAGAGGAACTGCCGGATCACCTTCAGCTCGCGAAACAGCCGGTCGGAAAAACGGATGATCGTCACCCCGAGCGCGCGCACCGCATCCGCGTCCTCGGGCTCGGCCGCCTGCAGCCGGTGCTGCGCGACGGCGAGCACATCCTCGACCATGGCGCCGAAGACGCGCCTGAGCGCCTCGTGCCGCCGCCGCATCGGCTCGAGGCCCGGATAGAGCGCGTCGACCTCGGCGAAGGCCGGGCCGGTGATCGGCAGGGCGATGAGATCGTCCTCGGTGAAAAGGCCCGAACGCAATCCGTCATGCAGGTCGTGGTGGTTATAGGCCACGTCATCGGCGATCGCCGCCACCTGCGCCTCGGCCGAGGCATGGGTGTGCAGACCCAGATCGTGCCGGGCATTGTAGTCAACGAGCGCCGCCGGCAGCGGCCCCTTGCGCGGGCTTCCGTCGGGCAGCACCTGCGGCCCGTTGTGCTTGGCGATGCCCTCCAGCGTCTCCCAGGTCAGGTTGAGCCCGTCGAATTCGGCGTAATGCCGCTCCAGCCGGGTGACGATCCTGAGCGCCTGGGCGTTGTGATCGAAGCCGCCATAGGGCGCCATGAGCTCGGCCATCGCCTCCTCGCCGGTATGGCCGAAGGGCGTGTGGCCGAGATCATGCGCGAGCGCGATCGCCTCGGCCAGGTCGGTGTTCAGCCCCAGCGCCGCGGCCAGCGAGCGCGCCACCTGCGCCACCTCGATCGAATGCGTCAGCCGCGTGCGGTAATAGTCGCCCTCATGCTCGATGAAGACCTGCGTCTTGTGCTTGAGCCGCCGGAAGGCCGATGAATGGATGATCCGGTCGCGGTCGCGCTGGAATTCCGTGCGGAAGGTCGAGATCCGCTCGGGATGAAGCCGACCGCGACTCTTCGCGGGATCGGCGGCGAACGGGGCCGGGCTGGTGGTCACGGTCATCGCGGCTTCTCCCGGCGGCGGGCTTGTCCGGCGGCGCGCAGCCGCTTATATCCGAGCGAGCCTATCGGATAAACGTAGAAAGCACGTAGCCAGCGCATGAACCTGCCTCCGAAAGTGACCGATCGCGCCTTTTCCCGGCTTGCCGAGATCGCCGAGGAAGCGGGCGAGGCGCGCGCGCTGCGCGTGGCCGTTTCCGGCGGCGGCTGTTCGGGCTTCCAGTACGAGATCACGCTCGACGAGCCGGCCGAGGACGACCTGATCCTCGAAAGGGACGGCCAGCGCGTGCTGGTCGATCCGGTCTCGCTGCCATTTCTCGCCGGCGCCGTGATCGACTTCTCGGAAGAGTTGATCGGCGCTCGCTTCGTCATCGACAACCCGAACGCCGCGTCGAGCTGCGGTTGCGGCATCAGCTTCTCGATGTGAGCTTCAGCGCGCACCGGCCAGCACCGCGCTGAGCGGCGCGGGCGCGGCCGGCGCCGCCCTCTCGCGCCCGGCCCGCTGCATCAGCGCCTCGAGTACCGGCGGATGCGCGACATGGCCCAGAAGCACCGTGACCGCCTCACCCGTCACCGCCTCGGCCGCGCGGTCGAAGAGCGCCAGCACCTCCGCGCGGGACTCGAGCGTGGGATCCACCGCGACCACCACCGGCGCGACGGCGAGCCGGTCCATCGGCGCGCCCACCGGCGCATCCCCGCGCAGGATCACGGCCAGTCCTTCCGCCTCGAGCATCGCGGCAAGCCGCTCCGCGCCGGCATCGTCGGCAGGCCAGTCGTCCGCCTCGGGCGCCAGCCACGCCACCGCCTCGGGCAGCGCGGCCGCGGCTTCGGCCGGCAGGGCACCGGATGCCAGGATCGCGACCTCGTGACCGGCCGAACGATAGGCCTCGGCCCGGCGCGGCGCGTCCGGATCGGCGGGATCGAGCGCCACCGTCACCGGCGCGGAGAGCGCCAGGAGCTTCGCCTCGGCGCGCGGATCGGCCGGGGCATCGATCAGGACCACCGCGTAGAACGCAAGCCCCTCGGGCGCCTCGAAGGCGGCGGCATGCCGCTGCCAGGCCGGTGCTACGGCAGGCTCTTCGTCAGGCAAAGCATCGGGGAGCGCCGCGTCGTTGGACGGCGCCTCATCCGCAGGCTCGGTCAACGCATCCGCCCCGGTCTCGCCGCGCTCGGCCGCGAGCGCCCTTGCCTCGGGCAGAGCCTCGGCACCCGGCTCCGAAGGCGCTTGTTCGGACTCATGCTCGACCTCGCCCGGCTCCGTCGCGGGGCGCAACTCCGGTGCTTCCGGCGTCACATCATCCGGCGCGGCATCCGGCTCCGGTTGCCCCGCATCCTCGGCGGTCGCCGGGCTGTCGGCGGGCTCGTCGGGCACCTCGGCGATGGGCGCATCGGGCGCGGTGATCCCGGCCGGCGGTTCGGCCGGCCTGTCTTCGGGGTCGATGGCATCACCGCCAGCTTCGGCCGCGGGCGGCGGCGGTGCCTCGATCGCCTCCGACCCCGCGCCCGCGTCCTCCTCGGCCGCGTCTTCCGGCGCGATGGCATCGGGCGCCGCGGGCGGGGCAGCATCGTCGACAGGCGTCTCGATCTCGGGCGCCGCCGGGGGCTCCGGCTCGAGCGGCACGAGGAAGGCGAAGGCGAGGAAGGCGACGGCCGCGGCCAGCAGACCCGTCAGCAAACCCTTCAAGAACCCGGTCATCGCGCACTCCTGCCGCCTTAGGCCCCGTTTAGCGATCAGGGCAGCGGGATTCGACTCCTTTCTGCTCCTTTCCGCGGGTCGCGCGACGGCTGCGCGACTCACCGGCCTTGACCCGGCCGCGCGCGCGGGGGATTGAAGAGGCGGCCCCCGGGAAAGGTCGCGGAATGCTGCTGCTCATCGACAACTACGACAGTTTCACCTGGAACCTCGTCCATTACCTGGGCGAACTGGGCGCCGAGGTGACGGTGCGGCGCAACGATGCGCTCGACGTGCAGGCGGCGATGGCGCTGCGCCCGGCCGGCATCGTTCTCAGCCCCGGCCCCTGCGATCCCGACCGCGCCGGCATCTGCCTGCCGCTGATCATCGCCTCCGCCGAGACGCGCACGCCGCTCCTTGGCGTCTGCCTCGGCCACCAGGCGATCGGCCAGGCCTTCGGCGGGCGCGTGGTACGCGCCGGCGAGATCGTGCACGGCAAGCTCGGCCAGATCCATCACGACGCAAGCGGCGTCTTCGCCGGCCTGCCCTCGCCCTTCGCCGCCACGCGCTATCACAGCCTGATCGTCGAGCGCGCGAGCGTCCCCCCGGCGCTGGCGATCAACGCCTGGCTCGACGACGGCACGATCATGGGCCTGCGCCACCGCGACCTGCCGATCGAGGGCGTGCAGTTCCACCCCGAGAGCATCGCCTCGCAGCACGGTCACGCGCTCCTGAAGAACTTCCTCGACCGGCTGGCGGTGCCGGCATGAGCCTCGATCTGAAACCCCTGATCGCCACCGCGATCGAGCGTCCGCTGACGCGTGCCGAGGCCGAACGCGCCTTCGAAATCCTCTTCGAGGGCGAGGCGACGCCGGCGCAGATGGGCGGCTTCCTTATGGTGCTCAGGACCCGCGGCGAGACGGTTGACGAATACGCCGCTGCCGCCGCGGTGATGCGGGCGAAATGCCTCAAGGTGCGCGCGCCCGAAGGCGCCATCGACATCGTCGGCACCGGCGGCGACGGCAAGGGGACGCTCAACATCTCGACCGCCGCGGCCTTCGTCGTCGCCGGTGCCGGCGTCCCGGTCGCCAAGCACGGCAACCGCAACCTGAGCTCGAAATCGGGCGCCGCCGATGCGCTGGCGGCGCTGGGGATCAACGTCATGGTCGGCCCGGCCGAGGTCGAGGCGGCGCTTGCCGCCACCGGCATCGGCTTCATGATGGCGCCGATGCACCATCCGGCGATGCGTCATGTCGGGCCGGTGCGCGCCGAACTCGGGACGCGGACGGTCTTCAACATCCTCGGGCCGCTGACCAACCCGGCCGGAGTCAAGCGACAGTTGACCGGCGCCTTCACGCATGAACTCCTGCGCCCGATGGCCGAGGTGCTGCTGGCGCTGGGGTCCGAACGCGCCTGGCTCGTGCACGGGGGCGACGGAACCGACGAGTTGTCGATCGCGGCCGAAAGCCTCGTGATTGCGCTGGAGGATGGCGCGATCCGCGAATTCTCGCTCCATCCGGAAGAGGCCGGCCTGCCCCTTCACCCGTTCGAGGAACTGCTGGGGGGCGAGGCCGCGGACAACGCCGCCGAGTTGCGCGCGGTGCTTTCGGGCGGCGGCCGGCCGGCCTATCGCGACGCGATCCTGCTCAATGCCGCTGCCGCACTGGTTGTCGCCGGAAAGGCGGCGGACCTGCCCGAGGGCGTGGCGCAGGCACGCGAGGCCATCGCCTCGGGCGCGGCGATGGGAAAGATCAAGGCGCTCGCCGCCGCGGTGCCACAGGCGACGCGGAACCAGGGCTAGTAGGCCGCACCGCGTGTATGTCTCTCGCCGGCTGCCGCGTCTGGCCGGCGTCGATCTATCCCTGGCGCGGTCCGCCGCCCTGCGGACAGGTCGACCAGCCGAAGAGCGTGTAGGCCGGGCACCACCCGACGACCGAGGTGGCCAGCGGGACGATGCCGATCCAGAGCACCCAGCGCCAGGACAGGTCGGGCAGGAGGAAGAAACCCGCGATCAGGGCGATCCCGACCACCGCCCGCAGGATGCGGTCCAGGCTTCCCATATTGGTTTCGAACATCGCAACCTCCGATGACGTGAAACGCATTCCAATATGCTTATGGCTTGGCGCCGCTTCAAGGGTGCCGACCGGACCGGAGGCCGAGGCCGCTGCGCAAGGGCCCGGCATGGACCGAATGCGAAGACGCCGCGCATCGGAAATGCGCGGCGCCTGCCGTCAGGCACGGGTTTCCGGCGTTCAGCCGATCATCTTGGCCGAATCGCCCAGCGAATCGTAGTGGCGCTTGAGCCGCATCAGCGCGATGCGCAGCACGATCTTGCCCGAACGCGCCGACCAGCCCATTGCCTGCTCGGCCGTTTCCAGCCCCTCGAGATGGCAGCAGCAGCGCAGTGCGATCTCGCCCAGCCCGGGACCGAGTTCGGCCAGCGCCGCCGCCAGCCGGTCGCGCGCCGCCGCCGGTCCGCGGCCGGCACCACCGCCCTGGATGCCGTTGCCAACCCCGGCGGTAAGGAAACGCCCCCAGTCCTGGGTCACCTGCGGCCCGGTCTGCGCCACCTCGAAATCTTCGCGCAGCCTTTCGGCCGCGATCAGCAGATCGGCGCCGAGGAACGGCTTGCCGTCCTTGTCGCGGCGACGCGCCAGCACGGCGACCGGCGACTCGGCCTGACAGTAGCGACCGCGCGCCGACTCGTCCTCGTCACGCTCGCCGTCGGCCTCGACGCCGTCGATCAGCCGGCGCAAGGCCGCGCGTCCCTGCGAGGTGATCGTGTAGCGCGCCACCCGGCCCGCCTTGCTGCAGGCGATCCATTCGCGCAGCGCGAAGGCCTCGGCCACCGGCCGCTCCAGCACCGCCAGCCGGATCGCGCCCTCGGCCCCGTCGCGTAACACGACGGCGCGGTCCATGTCGGCGGCGACGGCCATGATGACGCCCGGCTCGGCCAAGCGGCGCAGGACGCGCAGCGCCTCGGCATTGAGCCGGTCCTCGTCAAGCAGCGCGCCGGCTTCGCGCGAGGCAGAGCGGATGTGAAGGGTCATGTTGCGGCTTTCCTTGCTTTCGGGATCGAGGTTGCCGGTGGCCACCCGCCGCAGCCGGCCGAGCGCGCAATCGACCAGCGGATCGTCGCGCCGGTGTTCGAACCGGCGCACCTGGCGCATCACGGTCGAGGCATGCACCCCCCGCTCGCGCGCGAGCGCGCGGAGCGAGCGGCCATCCTCGGTATGGATCAGGTAGAGACGCGCTGCCGAGGGCACCCAGTCGGGCAGCGGGTCGACGAGCTTGTGACTGGCGGACATGGCGGTCCTCGTCGGGTTGGTTGCGGGACAGTCAGCGGCAGAAGTTTGTTTACGAATCGCGAACAATAAACACTCCGCCATATTTGGTTACCGACCGGTTAACCGCGCTCCCCCATCAGAATCTATCAACGAGTTAAAAGGAGGTTGAAGCCACCGCGCTGATCCTGCGCGCTTTCGCAACACACGCTATAGTTGTGTAGTTTTGTCCCCGCAGGAAGGACAATTCCTGCCGAACACCGAAGGAGATGACCGGATGAGCTGCCACTTCCGCGACTCGATTGTTTCTGTCCTGGACACCCTGGCGCGCGCCCGCCGGCCGCGCCTGCTGCTGCGCGCGGCCCGAATGGGCACCATGGAATACCGCCGCGAGGTCGATCTGCGCCGTGTCCTGCGCCTGCCGGCGACGCCGGCTCCCGGCCCGGCGACGGTGCGCACGCTGGTCGCGCTCGAGGAGGAGATGGAGATGCTCCGCATCCGCCCCTGCCACGAGACCGGCGAGACCTGGCGCCCCGCGCGCCATGTCGAGGTGATGATCGCGCTGATGGCCGAGGCCCGGCTGATGGCCGAGGCGGTCGAGGTCCGCCCGCATCTGCGCCCGCTGCCCGAGGCCGTCTGAACCCTCCCCGCCCGAAGTCCGCAGCCGTCGCGTCGCTTTCGCGCGGGCGGCGGTCGGAATGCCTCTTTCCCCTGCCGGCGGCGGGCTTATGTTGCGCCTGTCACAGCGCAGGGGCGGCAGGCAATGGCGGAAGCACTGGTCATCTTCACCCCCTCGGGCAAGCGCGGCCGCGTGCCCGTGGGAACGCCCGTGCTGACCGCGGCGCGGCAGCTCGGCGTCGACCTCGACTCGGTCTGCGGCGGGCGCGGCATCTGCTCGAAATGCCAGGTGACGCCCGGTGTGGGCGAGTTCGCCAAGCACGGCGTGATCGTCGCCCTGGACGCGCTGAGCCCGTGGAACCCGGTCGAGCAGCGCTACAAGGACAAGCGCGGCATGATCGACGGCCGCCGCCTCGGCTGCCAGGCGCGGATCATGGGCGACATCGTGATCGACGTGCCGCCCGAAAGCCAGCTGCACCGGCAGGTCGTTCGCAAGGCCGCCTCCGCCCGGCCCATCGAGATGGACCCGGCGACGCGGCTTTTCTACGTCGAGGTGGCGCAGCCCGACATGCACGAACCCTCGGGCGACCTGGAACGGCTCGCCGCCGCCCTGCGCGAGCAGTGGCAGATCGAGGCGCTGACCGCCGGCCCGCACGTGCTGCGCAAGCTCCAGCGGGCGCTGCGCAAGGGCGACTGGGGCGTGTCGGTCGCCATCTACCGCGACCATACGGGCGGGCCGTCGCGCCTCCTCGACATCTGGCCCGGCCTGCACGAGGGCGGGCTCTACGGCCTCGCCATCGACCTCGGCTCGACCACGATCGCCGCGCATCTGACCGACCTCACCGACGGGCGCGTCGTCGCCGCGGGCGGGATCATGAACCCGCAGATCCGCTTCGGCGAGGACCTGATGAGCCGGGTCAGCTACGCGATGATGAATCCCGGCGGCGATGTCGAGATGACGGCCGCCGTGCGCCAGGCGCTGAACGACCTCGCGCGCTCGGTCGCCGCCGAGGCCGGCATCGATCCGGCGCTGATCATGGAGACCGTCGTCGTCTGCAACCCGGTCATGCACCACCTCTTCCTCGGCATCGACCCGGTGGAACTGGGCCAGGCGCCCTTCGCGCTCGCGACCTCCTCGGCGCTCGCCCTGCCCACGCGCGACCTGGACCTTGCCGCCCTCAACCCCGAGGCGCGGCTCTACACGCTGCCCTGCATCGCCGGCCATGTCGGCGCGGATGCCGCCGCCGTCGCCCTTTCCGAAGCCCCGCATCTGTCGGACGACCTGGTCCTGATCGTCGATGTCGGCACCAATGCCGAGATCCTGCTGGGCAACCGCGAGCGGGTGCTCGCCTGTTCCTCGCCCACCGGCCCGGCCTTCGAGGGCGCGCAGATCTCGTCGGGCCAGCGTGCGGCGCCCGGCGCGATCGAGCGGCTGGAGATCGACCCCGCGACGAAGGAGCCGCGCTTCAAGGTCATCGGCTGCGAGCTGTGGTCCGATGATCCGGGCTTTGCCGAGGCGACCGAGAAGCTGGGCGTCACCGGCATCTGCGGCTCGGGCATCATCGAGGCGGTGGCCGAGATGCGCATGGCCGGCATCGTCGATGCCGCGGGGCTGATCGGCGGGCCCGAACAGACCGGCACCGCCCGTTGCCAGCCCGAGGGTCGCACGCATGCCTACCTGATCCACGACGTGACCGACCGGGGCGGGCCGCGGATCAGCGTGACGCAGGGCGACATCCGCGCGATCCAGCTGGCGAAATCCGCGCTCTATGCCGGCGCGCGGCTCCTGATGGACGAGCTGGGCGTCGAACGGGTGGACCGCGTCGTCCTGGCCGGCGCCTTCGGGGCGCATATCAGCGCGAAACACGCGATGGTTCTCGGCATGATCCCCGACTGCCCGCTGGAAAAGGTCACCAGCGCCGGCAACGCCGCCGGGACCGGCGCCCGGCTCGCGCTGTGCAACATCGCCGCGCGCGCCGGGATCGAGCGCGAGGTCGGGCGCATTCACAAGGTCGAGACGGCGATCGAGCCGCGTTTCCAGGAGCATTTCGTCAATGCCTCGGCCCTGCCGCATGCCGTCGACCCGTTTCCCGAGCTTGCGAAGGTCGTGACGCTGCCAAGCGTCATCCACAACACGGCAGGAACGGAGGGCGGCGGCCGTCGGCGGCGCGCACGTTAACCCTGTTTCAGCTTGTCATCGAGCGTGACCCGGACCCTGCTTGCAACGGCGGTGTCCTCGGATAAAACGGGCGAACCAGTTTCAGGGATCTCTTTATGCCCGTATCGCTTGTGATCCTGGCCGCCGGGCTGGGCAGCCGGATGAATTCAGACCTGCCGAAAGTGCTGCACCCGCTCGCCGGCGCGCCGCTCCTTGCGCACGCGATGCGCGCCGGGGCGGAGCTGGAGCCTGACCGCGTGGTCGTGGTCACGGGGCACGGAGGCGAGCGGGTCGCCAGCGCCGCCCGCGCCGAGAACCCCGAGGCGCGGATCGCGCATCAGGCCGAACAGCTGGGTACCGCCCATGCCGTCGCCCAGGCACGCCCGGCACTTGCGGACTTTTCCGGCGACATCGTCGTTCTTTATGGTGACACGCCCTTCATTCGCCCGGAGACGCTGGCGGCGATGCTGGAAGCCCGCGAACGGCACGCGATCTGCGTGCTGGGCTTCGAGGCGCGCGATCCGGGCCGCTACGGGCGGCTGGTGATGTCGGGCGACCGGCTCGACCGGATCGTCGAGCATGCCGATGCGACCGATGAAGAGCGTGCCATACGGCTATGTAATTCCGGCGTTCTCTGCGCCGATTCCACCTTGCTCTTCGACCTGATCGGCGCCGTGGGCAACGCCAACGCCAAGGGCGAGTACTACCTCACCGACATCGTCGCCATCGCCCATGCCCGCGGCCTCTCCACAGGTGTCGTCACCTGCCCCGAAGCCGAAACGCTGGGGATCAACACCCGGGCCGAGCTTGCCGCCGCCGAAACCGCCTTCCAGGCCCGCGCCCGGGCCGAGGCGCTCGGAAACGGCGTCACCATGACCGCGCCCGAGACCGTTTTCCTCGCCCTCGACACGGTCATCGGTCGCGATGCCGTCATCGGCCCCAATGTCGTCTTCGGTCCGGGGGTGACGGTCGAATCCGGCGCCGAGATCCTCGCCTTCTGCCATCTCGAGGGTTGCCACATCAGCCGCGGCGCCGTTGTCGGCCCCTTCGCCCGGCTGCGCCCCGGCGCCGAACTGGCCGAGGACGTGCGCGTCGGCAACTTCGTCGAGGTCAAGAACGCGATCCTCGACGAAGGCGCGAAGGTCAATCATCTGAGCTATATCGGCGACGCGCATGTGGGCGAACGCGCCAATGTCGGCGCCGGGACCGTCACCTGCAACTACGACGGCGTGATGAAGCACCGCACCGAGATCGGTGCCCGCGCCTTCATCGGCTCGGACACGATGCTGGTCGCGCCGGTGCGCGTCGGCGCCGATGCGATGACCGGCTCGGGCTCGGTCATCAGCGAGGATGTCCCCGACGGCGCGCTGGCGATCGGCCGCGCGCGGCAGGAGGTGAAACCGGGGCTCGCGCTGCGCCTGATGGCGCGGCTGCGGGCGGCCAGGGAACGGAAAGGGTAGGCCATGTGCGGCATCGTCGGCGTATTGGGCACGCATGAGGTCGCGCCGCTGATCCTCGAGGCGCTGAAGCGGCTGGAATACCGCGGCTACGACAGCGCCGGCATCGCCACGGTGAACGAAGGCGTTCTCGACCGCCGTCGCGCGGTGGGAAAGCTGATCAATCTCAGCGACCTCCTGGTGCACCAGCCACTGGCCGGCAAGGCCGGGATCGGGCATACCCGCTGGGCCACGCACGGCGCCCCCACGGTGGTCAACGCCCATCCCCACCGGGCCGGGCGCGTGGCCGTGGTGCACAACGGGATCATCGAGAATTTCAAGGCCTTGCGCGAAGAACTCGAGGCTGCCGGCCTGACCCCGGAATCGGAGACCGACACCGAGACCGTGGCGCTTCTGACCCGCCACCATCTCGATCAGGGCATGTCGCCGACCGAGGCCGCGTCGGCGACGCTCGGCAGGCTCGAGGGCGCCTTCGCGCTCGCCTTCCTGTTCGAGGGCGAGGACGACCTGATGATCGGCGCGCGCAAGGGCTCGCCGCTGGCCGTGGGTCATGGCGAGGGCGAGATGTATCTCGGCTCGGACGCGATCGCGCTGGCGCCGATGACCGACCGCATCACCTATCTGGAAGAGGG
>SLPP01000149.1 GCA_007131945.1 Paracoccaceae bacterium
CGGTTCTGACGCCATGACGGCGTCGGCGGGCAGGATCCCATGCCGCGGCCGATCGTCGCGCCGCTCTGCGGTGACTGGCAATGGTTGAACCTGTCTCCGACGGCAACGTGCTGTTTGTCATCATGGACCAGTTGCGCGCCGACGTGCTGTTCGGTGCGCTCGGCCAGGCGGTGGCGCTGCCGAATCTCGACCGGCTGAAGGCGCGCGCCGCCGCCTTCACCAGCTGCTGGACCGCCGCGGTGCCCTGCGGGCCGTCGCGCGCCGCGCTCTTGACCGGGCTCTTCGCCTTCAATCACCGCGCGATCCGCAACGGCACGCCGCTCGCGCGGCACCACGCGACGCTGGCGACCGAGATGCGCCGGCTGGGGCGCGAGCCGCTGCTCTTCGGCTATTGCGACATCGCCGCCGACCCGACCGGGCGCGACCCCGCCGACCCTGCCTTCGCCACCTACGAACTGCCTGCCGAGGGGTTCACCGAACTCGTCGCCTTCCGGCTCGAGGCGCCGCTCGACTGGATCGGGCATCTGCGCGCGCGCGGCTACGACCTGCCCGGCCCGCAGCCGCAGAACTGGCCGCAGCTTTTTCGCCCGGCGGGCGAGGGGCTGCGGGCGCCCAGCCTCTACGCCGCCGAGGACAGCGACACCGCCTGGCTGACCGACCGTTTCCTGCAGGCGATGGAGGGGCGGCGCGACCGGCCCTGGGTCGCGCATCTGACCTTCCTGCGCCCGCATCCGCCGCTGGTCGCGCCCGACCCGTTCAACCGCCTGGTCCCCGAGGACGCCGTCGCCGCGCCCTGCCCCGCGCCCGGCCCCGCGACCGGCGGCGACCACCCGTTCCGCCGCGCCTGGTTCTCGGAACCCTCGGGCTTCGGCCTCTACTGGGGCTTCGACGGCGACTGCGCGGCGATGCGCCGCGAGACCGCGGGCGGGCTGCGCGCGGTCTATCTGGGGCTGGTGGCCGAACTCGACCACCACCTGGGCCGGCTTCTCGACTGGCTGGACGAGACCGGGCAGACCGGGCGCACTCTGATCGTTCTGGCCGCCGATCACGGCGAGATGCTGGGCGATCAGGGCTATTGGGGCAAGGACAACGTGCTGGCCCCGGCGCATCACGTGCCGCTCCTGATCGCCGCGCCCGGCGTCGTCCCCGGTCCGCGCGCCGGGCTCGCGCGCACGATCGACATCGCCCCGACGATCCTCGACTGGCTGGGAGGCGCGGTGCCGCCGGCGATGGACGGCGTCTCGCTCCTGCCCGCGCTCGCCGATCCGGAAGCGCCGCTCGCCGACCACGCGCTGACCGAGATCGACCTCGCCGAGCCGCATCGCCGCACCCGCTTCCAGCGCGCCCTCGACCTGCCCGAGACGCGGGCCAACGCCGCCATCCTGCGCGACCCGCGCTGGAGCTATGTGCATTTCAACGGCGGCCTGCCGCCGATGCTCTTCGACCGCGCCGCCGATCCCGCGGAACGTCACGATCTTGCCGGCGACCCCGCCGCATCCGGCCAGATCAGCCGGATGCGCGCGGCGCTGATCGACCTTCGCATGACCCGCGCCGACCGGCGACTGACCGGCTACAGTTTCGGCATCGCCTGACGCCGCCCCTTCCGCCCGGGGGCCGGTCGTGTCAGGCTGGCAAACGGGGAGAACCGCGCCATGCCGATCGCCGCCTGCATCTTCGACGCCTATGGAACGCTCTTCGATGTCGGTGCCGCGGCGCGACGGGCGGCCAGCGAGCCGGGCGCCGGGGCGTGGTCACACCGCTGGCCCGAACTGGCCGAGAACTGGCGGCGCAAGCAGCTGGAATATACCTGGATCCGGGCGAGCGCCGGCGCCCATGTCGATTTCTGGCAGGTCACGCAGGACGGGCTCGACTGGGCGCTGGAGCGCGCCGGGCTGGGCGACGCGCCGCTGCGCGAGCGGCTCCTCGCGCTCTACCGCGAACTCGACGCCTATCCGGAGGTGCCCGAGGTGCTGACCCGGCTGACCGAGGCCGGCCGGCGCTGCGCGATCCTCTCGAACGGCACGCCCGGGATGCTCGCCGCGGCGATCGGCTCGGCCGGGATCGGCGCGGCGCTGGAGGCGGCACTCTCGGTCGAGGAGGTGGGCGTCTTCAAGCCCGACGCGCGCGTCTATGGCCTCGTCGAGGCGCGGCTGGGGGTGAGGCCGGCCGAGGTGCTCTTCGTCTCGTCGAACGGCTGGGACGCCTGCACCGGCGCCGCCTTCGGCTTCACCGCCGTCTGGGTCAACCGCGAGGGCGCGCCGGTGGACCGGCTGCACGGACGGCCGGCGCATGTGCTCGGCGACCTCTCGGGCCTGCCGGAGCTGGTGGCGCGGATCAGTTAACCTGTGCAATTCCGCTCTGGACAGCGCCGGCGCGACGTCTAGGCTGGCACCATGACCCTGGCCCATTCCGACCCGCTCGACAGTCGCTATTCCTGGTCGCGCCTGGCTTTGTCACTGGTGATCGCCACGGTCGGCAATGTCGGCATGTGGTCGGTGATCGTGGTCATGCCGGCGGTGCAGGCCGAGTTCGGCACCGGGCGGGGCGAGGCCTCGCTGCCCTACACGCTGACCATGCTGGGCTTCGCGCTGGGCAACCTGGCGATTGGCCGCGTCGTCGATCGGCGCGGCGTGACCTTCGCGCTCGCGGCGGCGGCGTTGCTGTCCGGGGCGGGATACCTGGCCGCGGCGGCGAGCCCGTCGATCCTGGTCCTGTCGCTGGCGCAGTTCGTGATCGGTGTCGGCACCGCGGCCTTCTTCGGCCCGCTCATCGCCGATGTCTCGCTCTGGTTCCGGCGCCGGCGCGGCATCGCGGTCGCGATCACGGCGAGCGGCAACTACCTGTCCGGCGCGATCTGGCCGGTGGCGCTGGCCGGCGTCCTGTCGGGCCAGGGCTGGCGGGCGGTCTATGTCGTGCTTGCGCTTCTCGTCGTCGCCACGGTGGTGCCGCTGGCGCAACTCCTGCGCCGCCGCCTGCCCGAGGTCAGCCTGAGCGCCGCGGCGCAGGCCTCGCCCTTCGAGCCGCGCCACGTGCCCTGGTCGCCACGGACGCTGATGTGGATCCTGGCGCTGGCCGGCGTCGCCTGCTGCGTGGCGATGTCGATGCCGCAGGTGCATATCGTCGCGCTCTGCGTCGATCTGGGCTTCGGCCCGGCGGTCGGCGCCGAGATGCTGTCGCTGATGCTGCTGGGTGGGGTCGTCTCGCGGCTCGTCTCGGGCATGATCGCCGACCGACTGGGGGGCGTGATGACACTGCTCATCGGCTCGGTCCTGCAGATGCTGGCGCTGATCCTCTATCTGCCGGCGGACGGGCTGACCTCGCTTTACGTCGTGAGCCTGATCTTCGGCCTGTCGCAGGGCGGCATCGTGCCGGCCTACGCGATCATCGTGCGCGAATACATGCCCGCGCGCGAGGCCGGCGCGCGGGTCGGCTTCGTCATCATGGCGACGATCCTCGGCATGGCGCTGGGGGGCTGGATGTCGGGCTGGATCTTCGACGTGACCGGGTCCTACCGGCTGGCCTTCGTCAACGGCATCGCCTGGAACGGGCTGAACATCGCGATCATGCTGCTGATCCTGCTGCGCTCGCGCCCGGCCACGCCCCGCCCCGCCGCGGCGGCGGCATGAGCGGCCGGGCGGCGGTTCAGCCGCGCCGCTCGCGCCAGAGGTCGCGGGCCTGGAGCGCCCAGTAGGTGAGCTGCGCCGCGGCAAGACCCGCCGGCCCGCCCGCCCAGTCGAGCCCGAAGGGGCGGAAGGCTTCGACCCGGTCGCTGGTGCCGAGGATCGCCTCGGCGAGCACCGTCCCGCCAATCGCGGTGGTGTTGAGCCCGTGCCCGCCGAAGGCCGTGCAGTGCCACGCGCCCGGGGCGAGTGCCCCGATCTGCGGCATCAGGTGGCGGGCATAGGCCATGAGCCCCGACCAGGCGAGTTCCGTCTTCAGCGGCGCAAGCTGCGGATAGACGGTCAGCATCTCGCGTCGGAGCTGGCGCGTGATGCCCGGCAGATCGGCCGCGCGGGTCGTGATCCGGCCGCCCCAGAGGAGCCGCTCCCCGCCCGCGACCAGCCGGTAGTAGTCGCCCGCCCGCCGGTCGTCGCCGACCGCGGCGCGCGTCCGGATCGCGGTTGCCAGCAGCTCGGGTGCGGCCTCGCTGAGCATCACATAGGTCGCGATCGGCAGCATCGCCCGGCGCAGGCGCGGAACGAGCGGGCCGGTATAGCCGCCGGTTGCAAGGACGATCTGCCCGGCCTCGGCCCGACCGTGCGGAGTCCGGACCTCCTTCACCGGCCCGTCGAGCGCAATGGCCTGCGCCGGGCTGCCCTCGAAGATCTGCCCGCCCAGACGTTCGACCTCGGCGGCGATGCCGCGCAGGGTGTTGAGCGGATGGATGTGGAAGGCGTCGTGATCGAGAAGTCCGTGCCGGTAGCGGTCGCTCGCCAGATGCGCCGCGATGGCCGCAAGGTCGAGATAGTCGCGCCGCCCCGGTTCCGCCTCGGCCCGCAGGTCGTCGCCCGGCTCGTGCCGGCGCATCCGCAGGATGCCGGGCACCGGATCGGCGCCGGGGATCGCCAGGTCGCGAATCGTGGCGCGCATGATCCCGACACCCTCGGCCGAAAGCGCCTGCAACTCGGCCGCGCGCACCAGCCCGACGCGCGCCCGGATCGCCGCCGCTCCGCAGGCGAAACCCGCCGAAACGAAGCCGCCATTCCGCCCGGAAGCGCCCCAGCCCACCGCCTGCGCCTCGATCACCACCGGCCGCATGCCGCCGCGGGCGAGCCCCAGCGCGGCGAAGAGACCGGCGAACCCGCCGCCGACGACGAGGCAGTCGCCGCGCACCGTGCCGGTCAGGACCGGGCGGTCGCGGGTCTCGGCGAGGGTGCGGGCATACCAGGTGTCGGGATAGGCGGGCATGGCTCCTCCGGTCTGCTGCACCCGCTCTAACCCGCGCGCAGGCGACCGGAAAGGGGCCTATGGACAGCCCTTTCCCTCGCCGGCGCGGCGGCTTAGATAGTCGGCGAGCCGCTGCAAGAAGGATCCCCATGCCGCGCCCGCGCCCTGTTGTCGGCATCATCGGCAACAGCTACCTGATCAATGACCAGTATCCCGCCCATGCCGGCGGCACGATGAACAGCCAGGCGGTGGCCGAGGTCGCCGGTGCCCTGCCGCTGTTGATCCCGTCGGATCCGCGCTACGTCTCGGTCAACGAGTTGCTCGAGGTCTGCGACGGCTTCCTGCTCACCGGCGGTCGGCCGAACGTGCATCCCGAGGAATACGGCGAGGACGAGACCCCCGCGCATGGCGATTTCGACCGTGGCCGCGACGCGGTGGCGCTGCCGCTGATCCGCGCCTGCGTCGAGCGCGGCCAGCCCTTCCTCGGCGTCTGCCGGGGTTTTCAGGAAGTGAACGTGGCGCTCGGCGGCACGCTGCATCCCGAGATCCGCGACCTGCCGGGGCGGATGAACCACCGCATGCCCCCCGACGGCACGCTGGAGGAGAAGTTCGCCCTGCGCCACCCGGTGCGCTTTGCCGAGGGCGGGGTCTTTCACCGGCTGTTGGGCGCGGCCGAGGTGCTGACCAATTCGCTGCACGGTCAGGGGATCAAGACGCCCGGCGCGCGGATCGTGATCGACGGCCATGCGCCGGACGGCACGCCCGAGGCGCTCTACGTGCGCGACGCGCCGGGCTTCACGCTCGCCGTCCAGTGGCACCCGGAATGGAACGCCGCCCGCGACCCGGTCTCGCGGCCGCTGTTCCGCGCCTTCGGCGAGGCGGTGTCGGATTGGGCGTCACGGTGCAGGGGAGGTATCCGCTGAGGCCTCGGGACGCGATCAGAGCGCTGCGAGTTGCTTGAGGACGAAGCGCGGCAACTCGTACATCGTCGCGATCTGCAGCGACAGGATCCCGAGGACCATGTAGGCTGCGGCGGATCTCGCGGGCGACATCGCCTCGAACCGGAAGCGGCGGAACAACGAGGTGAGCAAAGGCGCCATGGTCACCGTCGCGACGATGCCGACCGCCGCACCGGCAAGAATGTCGCTCGGATAGTGCAGGCCGGAATAGACCCGCGGCAGGCAGATGACCACGAGCGCATAGGCAAGGCTCGCCTAACCGACCGCGCGCCCGAGAAGGAAGAACGCCGCGGCGATCGAGACAAACATGACCGCGTGATCGCTGGGGATCGAGTTCCAGCCATCGAGCGTGCGTTCGTGCATGCCGATGGGGATCTGGACGTCGAGAGCGGGTTCGTGCAACGGGCGCGGGCGATAGGGAAGGCTCAGTGCCAGCGCACGACCCAGCGCAATCGCCGGGATCGAGATCGACAGTACCGCCAACAGCCGGGCCCGGGCTTCGGCGTCGGCGGACAGGCGCCACCACAGCACCCACCAGAGCAGCACCAGCGGCCCCGCCTTGAGCAGGGCGTCATCGCGCAGGAAATTGACGAAGGCATCGATCCGGGCGTTCTGGCCGGCCAGACCGTTGATCAGGTGAAGCAATTCGAGGTCGAGCGCGCGTAGGACTTGCATCATTCCCTGTCCGGCCTCTGGATCGGTGGGGTTTGACTTTCGGGGAGGAATGCGGCGGGGGCGTGGCGGTGTTTGGGCTGGACGGGGGCAAAAATTGGTAATATGTTTTTACCATAGGAGGATTCGCCATGCAGATGCCCGAACCGGACCCGGCCGTGCTGGCCAAGCGCGCGCGGATCGTCGCGCGGTTGCAGGAGGTCCTGCCCGCCGATGCGGTGATCCACGACCCGGCCGAGACGCGGGCCTATGAATGCGACGCGCTGACCGCCTATCGCTGCCCGCCGATGGCCGTGGTCCTGCCCGCCTCGACCAACGAGGTCGCCTCGGTGCTGCGGATTTGCCACGCGGAGGGCGTGCCGGTCGTGCCGCGCGGCTCGGGCACCTCGCTCGCCGGCGGCGCCATGCCGACCGCCGACAGCGTCATCCTCGGCGTCGCGCGGCTGCGCGAGGTCCTGGAGATCGACCTCGAGAACCGCGCCATCCGGGTGCAGGCGGGGATCACCAACCTCGCCGTCACCGACGCGGTCGAGGGCGACGGCTTCTTCTACGCCCCCGACCCGTCGAGCCAGCTCGCCTGCGCCATCGCCGGCAATATCGCGATGAATTCGGGCGGCGCGCATTGCCTGAAATACGGCGTCACCACCAACAACCTTCTCGGCGTGACGATGGTGCTGATGGACGGCACCGTGGTCGAGCTGGGCGGGCCCTTCATGGATGCCGGCGGGCTCGACCTTCTGGGCGTCGTCTGCGGGTCCGAAGGCCAGCTCGGCGTCGTTACCGAGGCCTGGCTCAGGATCCTGCCCAGGCCCGAGGGCGCGCGGCCCGTCCTGATCGGCTTTGATTCGAACGAGGTGGCGGGCACCTGCGTGTCCGACATCATCAAGGCCGGCGTCCTGCCGGTGGCGATCGAGTTCATGGACCGACCCTGTATCCGCGCCACCGAGGATTTCGCCCGCGCCGGCTATCCCGATTGCGAGGCGCTGCTCATCGTCGAGGTCGAAGGATCGGCGGCCGAGATCGACGAGCAGCTCGGCCTGATCCGCCAGATCGCCATGAAGCACGACCCGGTCGAGTTCCGCGAGAGCGGGTCGGCGGAGGAATCGAGGAAGATCTGGCTCGGCCGCAAGTCGGCCTTCGGGGCGATGGGCAACATCAACGATTACATGTGCCTCGACGGGACGATCCCGGTCTCGTCGCTGCCCTTCGTGCTCAAGCGCATCGGCGAGATGTCGAAGGAGTTCGGCCTCGACGTCGCCAATGTCTTCCATGCCGGCGACGGCAACATGCATCCGCTGATCCTGTTCGACGCCAACAAGCCCGGCGATCTGGAGAAATGCGAGGCCTTCGGCGCCGAGATCCTGAAGCTCTGCGTCGAGGTCGGCGGGTGTCTCACCGGCGAGCACGGCGTCGGGATCGAGAAGCGCGACCTGATGGAGGTGCAGTACGACCCGGCCGATCTCGAGGCGCAGATGCGGGTCAAGGACGTCTTCGATCCGCGCTGGCTGCTCAATCCCGCGAAGGTCTTTCCGCTGCCCGCGAGCGCGCCGCGGCGGGCGGCGGCGTGAGCATTGCCGGTCGAGCGCCCCGGCGCGCGGTCCGAAACCCGGACCAATGCAACGCGTCTGCCGGGCGCATGACTCGCGTACACGGCGCGTACACACGGTGTACATACGCGAATCTTGCACAACCGGTTCGTCTGTGTGCGCCAGCGCACGAAGTGGCGCGGAAAGGTCCGGGTAAAGCCGCTTGCGCCCAAGAGGAAGAAGCGATCCCGCGCCCGCGCGGGATCGGGGGAGGGAGAGGATGGCGATGAGCCCGCAGCAGATGCAGCCCGCGAGCGAGGCGGAACTGGCCGAGGCGATCGGCGCGGCGGCGGGGCCGCTGAGGATCCTCGGCGGCGGAACGCGGCCGGTGGGTCGGCCGGTGACGGGCGCGGCGCTGTCGGTGGCGGGGCTTTCCGGCATCCGGCTCTACGAGCCGGGCGCGCTGACGCTGGTGGTCGGCGCCGGCACGCCGCTCGCCGAGGTCGAGGCGGTGCTCGCCGCCGAGGGGCAGCGGCTGCCCTTCGAGCCGATGGATCACCGCGGGCTTCTGGCGACATCGGATGCGCCCGCCTCCGGCGCGACGGGTGAGCCGACCATCGGCGGCGTGGTGGCGGCCAATGCCTCGGGGCCGCGGCGGGTGCAGGCGGGCGCCTGCCGCGACAGCCTGATCGGGGTGCGCTTCGTCGACGGGGCGGGGCAGGTCGTGCGCAATGGCGGGCGGGTGATGAAGAACGTCACCGGCTATGACCTGGTCAAGCTGATGGCGGGGTCCTGGGGCACGCTCGGCGTCTTGAGCGAGGTCGCCTTCAAGGTGCTGCCGGCGCCCGAATCGGCGGCGACTCTGGTGCTCGAGGGGCTCGCGCCCGAGGCGGCGGTGGCGGCGATGGCGGCGGCGCTGGGTTCGCCCTACGAGGTCAACGGCGCGGCGCATCTGCCCGCGGAACACGACGGCGGGCGCACCGTGCTGCGGCTCGAGGGATTCGCCGCCTCGGTCGCCTATCGCGCCGATGCGCTGGCGGCGCATCTGGCGCACTTCGGCACCGCCGGCCAGATCGAGGGCGGGGAAAGCGCGGCGCTGTGGCGCGAGGTGCGCGACGTCGCCGCCTTCCACGACGCGCCGGGCGATGTCTGGCGGCTCTCGGCGCGGCCGGCAGATGCGCCGGGGCTGGCGGCGAAGGCGGGCGGGACCGCGCTCTACGACTGGGGCGGCGGCCTTCTCTGGCTCTTGGTGGCGGAGGGGACCGACCTGCGCGCCCGTCTCGGCCCCTTCTCGGGCCATGCGACGCTGATCCGCGCCGCGGAGGCCACGCGCGCGACGATCGCCCCGTTCCACCCCGAGCCGGCACCGGTCGCGGCCCTTTCCGCCGGGCTGCGCCGGCGTTTCGATCCGCGCGGCATCCTCAATCCCGGGCTGATGGAGTGAACCGATGCAGACGAGTTTCACGCCCGAACAGTTGAAGGATCCGGCGATCGCGCGGTCAAACGAGGTCCTGCGTACCTGCGTGCATTGCGGCTTCTGCACCGCCACCTGCCCGACCTACGCGGTGCTGGGCGACGAACTCGACAGCCCGCGCGGGCGGATCTACCTGATCAAGGACATGCTGGAGAAAGGGCGGCCGGCGGATGAGAAGACGGTCAAGCATATCGACCGCTGCCTGTCCTGCCTTGCCTGCATGACGACCTGCCCCTCGGGGGTGCATTACATGCACCTCGTCGATCACGCGCGGGAATATATCGAAGAAACCTACAAACGGCCGCTCTCGGACCGGTTGCTGCGCTGGGTGCTGGCGAAGGTGCTGCCCTATCCGACGCGGTTCCGGCTGGCGCTTGTCGGGGCAAAGATCGGCCGCCCGTTCGCCTTCCTGATGCCGGATGCGCGGCTCAGGGCGATGCTGGCGATGGCGCCGAAGCGGATCCCGCCGGTGAGCCGCAACGACGACCCGCAGGTATTTCCCGCCGAGGGGGAGCGGCGGATGCGGGTGGCGCTGATGACCGGTTGCGCGCAAAGGGCGCTGAACACCGACATCAACGACGCCACGATCCGGCTGCTCACGCGGCTGGGCTGCGAGGTGGTGGTGGCCGAGGGCGCGGGCTGCTGCGGGGCGCTGACGCATCACATGGGCAAGACCGCCGAGAGCCACGCGACGGCGGCGCGCAACATCCGCGCCTGGTCGCGCGAGATGGCCGGGGCTGGGCTCGACGCGGTGGTGATCAACACCTCGGGCTGCGGCACGACGGTCAAGGATTACGGCCACATGTTCCGCAACGAACCGCTGGCGCAGGCGGCCGCGTCGGTGGCCGGGATCGCCCGCGACGTCTCGGAAGTGCTGTTGACGCTGGGCCTGCCCGAGGGGGCGCCGAAGGGGCTGCGGGTGGCCTATCACGCCGCCTGCTCGCTGCAGCACGGCCAGCAGGTGAAGACCGCGCCGAAGGACCTGCTCAGGCGCGCGGGGTTCGAGGTGGTCGAGCCGCGCGACGCGCATCTGTGCTGCGGCTCGGCGGGGACCTACAACCTGATGCAGCCGGTGATCTCGGCCGAGCTCAAGCGGCGCAAGGTGGCGACGCTGGAGGCGAAGGCGCCGGATGTCATCGCCGCGGGCAATATCGGCTGCATGATGCAGATCGGCGGCGGCACGCGGCTGCCGGTCGTGCATACGGTGGAACTCCTCGACTGGGCCACCGGCGGGCCGAAACCGCGGGCGCTGGCCGAGGCGGATTGACGGCGCCAGACATTCGCGCCGAGGTTCTATCCGGCGTGCGCGCGCCCCTGCCGCCCGGCGAGGAAGTCGCGCACCGAGCGCGCGGCGCGCAGGCCCGGCGCCTCGCCGCCGCGGCCGAGGAGCTGCATCGTCGTCTCCATCGCCGCTAGCTGCCCCGCGCGGGCGGCGGGGTCGTCGAGCAGGTTCGCGACCGCGGACGCGATCAGCTCGGCGCGGCAGTCGCCGAGCAGGTATTCGGGCACCGCGCGGGTTTCGGAAACGAGGTTCACCAGCGTCGCGGTGTCGATCCGCATCAGGCGGCGGATCAGCGGCCGGGTCAACGGGTGGAAATCGTAGGCGATGACCATCGGCACGCCGTTCGCCGCGAGTTCCAGCGACACCGTGCCCGAGGCGGCGAGCGCCACGTCCGCGGCGCGGAAGGCGGCGCGCTTCGCCTCGGGCGGGCTGGTCGCGGGATCGAGGAGCAGCGGCGCGCCCGGCCAGTCGGCGAGGAGCTCGCGCAGCCGGGCGGCCTGCGCGGCGACCGCGGGAACGACGATGCGCGCCTCGCGCCGGGTTCGCAGCACCCGCGCCAGCGCCGCGCCGAAGCGGGGCGCGAGCCGGTCGACCTCGCCCCGCCGCGAGCCGGGCAGCGCCAGGATCAGGGGCGCGTCGCCGATCCCCTGCGCGGCGCGGAAGGCGCGGGCCTCCTCGGCCGTGGCGACGGGCTCGGCGACGACCGGATGGCCGACGAAATCGCAGCTCATCCCCGCCGCCTGCATGTAGGGCGGCTCGAACGGCAGGAGCGCGAGGACATGATCGACGAGCGGCGCCATCCGCGCGGCCCGCCCCGGCCGCCAGGCCCAGACCGAGGGCGCGACATAATGCACCGTCGGCAGGTCCGGCCGCGCGGCGCGGGCGCGCCCGAGCACGCGCAGGCAGAAATCGGGGCTGTCGATGGTGA
>SLPP01000032.1 GCA_007131945.1 Paracoccaceae bacterium
CACGTGCGCTACGATGTCTGGGTGATCGGCTGCCAGTAGGCGCCCGAGGGGCTTTCGGGGTTTTCCACCGCGAAGGCGCGCGCATGATCGGCGCGTGCGGCCAGCGCCACCGCCAGCTGCCGCCGATAGGTTTCACGCGGCACCTCTATCGCGCCCAGCCGCGCCAGATGCGGCGTCAGGTACTGCACGTCGAGGAGCCGGAAGCCGCCGCGCCGCAACCGCGCGACCAGTTCCGCGAGCGCCAGTTTCGAGGCATCCGCGCGGCGCGAGAACTTGCTCTCGGCGAAAAAGGCCGCGCCCATCGCAAGCCCGTAGACCCCGCCAACGAGCCCACCAGCAGGCTCGCGGACCTCGATAGAATGGGCATGCCCCTCGGCGTGCAGTTTGCTGAAGACCCGCGCGATCTCGGCGTTGATCCAGGTCTCGTCGCGGTCGGCGCATCCGGCCAGCACACCGGCGAAGTCCCGGTCGCACGAGAGCCGCCAGCCACCGCGGCGAAAGCTGCGAACGAGCGAGCGCGAGGCATGGAACCGGTCGAGCGGCAGGATCCCCCGCCAGGTCGGTTCGAACCAGTAGAGCGCGGGGCTCGTCGCGCTTTCGGCCATCGGGAAGATACCGTGCGCATAGGCGCGCAGGAGCAGCTCGGACGTCAGCTTCATGCCGCGCCTACCCCTGCGGGCGGGCGAGGTAGGACTCCAGCCAGTGGATCGTGTAGTCGCCGCGCTGGATATCCTCCTGCGCCAGCAGGTCGACGAACAGCGGCACGGTCGTGTCGATCCCGTCGATGATCAGCTCGCCAAGCGCCCGGCGCAGCCGCGCCAAGGCCTCGGGCCGGTCGCGGCCATGCACGATCAGCTTGGCGACCAGGCTGTCGTAGTAGGGCGGGATGCGGTAGCCACCGTAAAGCGCCGAATCCATCCGCACGCCCAGTCCCCCCGGCGCGTGGAACGTGTTCACCAGCCCCGGGCAGGGCGCAAAGTTGGGCAGCTTCTCGGCGTTTATCCGCACCTCTATCGCGTGGCCGTTGATGCGCAGGTCGTCCTGGGCGAAAGACAGCGGCTCGCCCGCTGCGACACGGATCTGCTCGCGCACCAGGTCGACGTTGAAGATCGCCTCGGTCACCGGATGCTCGACCTGAAGTCGCGTATTCATCTCGATGAAGTAAAACTCGCCATCCTCGTAGAGGAACTCGATCGTCCCCGCGCCGGCATAGCCGATCCGCGCCACCGCCTCGGCGCAGACGGCGCCGATCTCGGCGCGCTGTTCGGGCGTGATTGCGGGGCCCGGCGCCTCTTCCAGCACCTTCTGGTGGCGCCGCTGCAGCGAGCAGTCGCGCTCGCCCAGATGCACCGCGTGGCCCCTGCCGTCGCCGAAGACCTGGATCTCGATATGCCGCGGCCGGCCGAGATACTTCTCGATATAGACCTCGTCGTTGCCGAAGGCCGCCTTCGCCTCGGCGCGCGCGGTGCGGAAGGCGGTCTCCAGTCCACCCGCGTCGCGGGCGAGCTTCATGCCGCGCCCGCCGCCACCCGCGGTGGCCTTGACGATCACCGGATAGCCGATCTCGCCGGCGATGCGCCTGGCGCTCTCCAGATCCGGCACGCCGCCGTCCGAGCCCGGCACGCAGGGCACGCCCAGGTTCCGCATCGTCTCCTTGGCGGTGATCTTGTCGCCCATGATGCGGATGTGCTCGGCCCGCGGCCCGATGAAGGTCAGGCCGTGATCCTCAACCACCTGGACGAAATTCGCGTTCTCCGACAGGAACCCATAGCCGGGATGGATCGCCTCGGCGCCGGTGATCTCGCAGGCCGAAATGATCCCCGGTACGCTGAGATAACTGTCGACCGAGGGTGCCGGACCGATGCAGATCGCCTCGTCGGCCATGCGCACATGCATCGCGTCGGCATCCGCCGTCGAATGCACCGCAACCGAACTGATGCCCATCTCGCGGCAGGCGCGCACGACCCGCAGCGCGATCTCGCCCCGGTTGGCGATCAGGATCTTGCGGAACATCGCCCCGCCCTATTCGACGATCATCAGCGGCGCGCCGTACTCGACCGGCGTGCCATCGGCGACCAGGATCCGCTTCACCGTCCCCGCATGCGGCGCCGGGATGTGGTTCATCGTCTTCATCGCCTCGATGATCATCAGCGTCTGCCCAACCGCGACCTGGTCGCCCACCGAGACGAAGGCATCCGCGCCCGGCTCGGGAGAGAGATAGGCGGTCCCGACCATCGGCGAGGTGACCGCGCCGGGATGCGCAGCCGGATCGTCCGGGGAGGGCCGCTCGCCCCCGGCAGGCGCCGCGACGGCGGGGGCGGGCGCGGCATGGGGTGCCGGCGCCGGCGCATGCACCTGGACCGGCGCCGCGGAGAGCGTATGCTTCGAGACCTTGACGTTCAACCTGTCACTCTCGCCATATTCGCGCTTGACCGCGATCTCGGTCAGGTCGTTCTCGTTGAGAAGCTCGGCGAGGGCCCTGATGAAGGCCACGTCGGCCGAGATGCGTTCCGTGCTCATGGCGGTCCTCGATTGTCTGGCGGGGCCCGTCGGCGCAGGCGGAAGGCCCGATCCGCGGCCTTATACGCGAGGGCACCCGGGCTGAAAAGGTCATATCGCCGCGAGCGCTGGCCCGTAAAGATTGACACGCGCGCGCGCAAATCGGACAGGGAGAGATGCTCAAGAGTCAGCTTGCCGGCAACCGGATCCGTGCCCTGCGCAAGGCGCGCAAACTCGCCCAGGCCGAGCTTGCGCGTCTCGCCGGGGTGTCGCCCTCGTACCTCAATCTGATCGAGCACAACCGCCGCCGCGCGAGCCCGGCGCTGCTCGATGCGATCGCCGAGACGCTGAACATCCCGGCAGAGACGCTGGCCCAGGGGGCGGAAGATGCGCTCGTCGAGGTGCTGCGCGCCTCGGCGGCCGTGACCAGCGCGGAGATCGTGCCCGAACTCGACCGGCTGGAGGAACTCATCGGGCGCTTCCCCGGCTGGGCCGGGCACCTCGCGAGCCTCGCCCAGCGGGTCGAGACACAGGAACGCGCGATCGAGCGGCTCAGCGACCGGATGGCGCATGATCCCAACCTTTCGGCCGCACTGCACGAGATCGTGTCGGCGGTCACCGCCGTGCAGTCGACTGCCGCGATCCTGGTCGAGACGGGCGAGCTTGACCGCGACTGGCGCGAGAAGTTCCACGGCAACATCCACGCAGACTCGCAGCGTCTGGCTCGCGCCGCCGAGGCGCTCGTCGCTTATCTCGACGCCTCAGGCGAGGAGGCGGGCCTCGCCGCGCCGCAGGAAGAGCTCGAAAGCTGGCTCGCCCGGCATGGCAACCACTTCGCCGCCATCGAAGAACCCGATCCCCCCGACCTAGCCGCCCTCACCGAAGGGCAGGCCGAGCTTGCCAGTCATGCCGCCCGCGAGATGGCGCGCACCTGGCTCGTCCAGGCGCATACCGATGCCCGCGCCTTGCCGCTCGCGCCGCTGCTCGCGGCACTTCGCGCGATGCTGGCCAGCGGGGCGGGCTTTCGTCCGGATGCGCTGGCCGAGGTGCTCGACGTGCCGATGGACCGGCTGTTCCGGCGCCTCGCCACCTTGCCCGAGGCGCGCGACCTGCCGCGCTTCGGGCTGGTCGAATGCGACGGATCCGGCACGCTGACCCAACGCCACCCGATCGAGGGTTTCGCCCTGCCGCGGTTCGGCGGCGCCTGCCCGCTCTGGCCGCTCTATCAGGCGCTCGCGGCGCCACTCCGGCCGCTTTCGGCGCTGATCGAGTTTCCCGGCCGCCCGGCGCCGCGCTTCCTGGCCTTCGCCCGCGCCGAACCGATCCGCCCGGCGGGATTTCAGGCGCCGGTGGTCTTGCGGGCCAGCATGCTGCTCGTTCCCGCCACCCCGGCCGTTCTGGGCGGCGTCCCCCCCGCCCTGCCGCAGCTCGAGGTCGGCTCCAGCTGCCGGGTCTGTCCGCGGCTGGCCTGCATCGCCCGGCGCGAACCCTCGATCGTCGCAGGCTGAGCGGGCAGTGCGCGCCCGGTCGCGGGCTTTGACATGCGCACCGTTTCCCGCAATAGATCGGTGCAGGGGCTATCGGGGCGCCGCAACGCCGGGAGGAGGGCGCAGCGCATGGCGCAGAACCACTGCGTGCCGGGCGAGAGCACGGCAGATCGCGCGAGCATGACGAAGGCCGGCCATGGTGGCGGCCGGCTGGTGCTGGTGCTGGAGGACGAGCCCAACATTTCCGAGGCGATCCGCTTCATCCTGCACCGCGATGGCTGGACCGTGATCAGCCATGCCGAGGGGCAGGACGCGCTCGAGATGATCGTGCGCGAAAGGCCGGCGCTGCTGATCCTCGACGTCATGCTGCCGGGGCGCAGCGGGCTCGACATCCTCGAGGCCTTGCGCGCCGATCCCGCGCTGGCCGATCTGCCGGTGATTGTTCTGACCGCCAAGGGCCAGGCCGCCGACCGCGAACGCGCCATGCGCTCGGGCGCCTCGCTCTACATGGCCAAGCCCTTCTCGAACGCGGAACTGCTGGCCGCGGCCCGCCAGCTCGTCGGCGTATGAGCCGGGAGGCCCCGCCGTTGTTTCTGGAACGCGAATCTTACCGGCGTCGGCGGCTCATGGACGCGGCTCGGATCCTGCCCGTGATCGGGCTCGTACTCTTCCTGCTGCCGGCGCTCTGGCGCGGTGAGGGTGAGCCGAACACCGCCGCCGAGGCGCAATATCTCTTCTTGACCTGGGCGCTCCTGATCCTGACCGCGGCGCTCCTGGCCCGACCGCTGCGGCGCAGCGACGCCGCGCAGCCGCCGCAACCGCCCGCCGCTTCGAACACGGATGCCGCTGACGTCGGCGCAAGCACGGAGCGTCGCCCGGCAGCGCCCGGCCCGGACCGGCCACCGGCGGACCAGGGGCCATGACGCTCAACCTGCTGGTCCTCGCCGCGCTCGGCTATGTCGCCTTCCTCTTCACCATTGCCTGGGCGGCCGAACGACAGGCAGAGCGCGCGCGCGCACAGGGGCAGCACTTCCGGCTCTTGCGCTCGCCGCTGGTCTATACGCTCTCGCTCTCGGTCTACTGCACCGCCTGGACCTTCTACGGCGCGGTCGGCTACGCGGCGCGCTCGGGGCTCGAGTTCATCACCATTTATCTCGGCCCGACACTTGTCTTTGTCGGCTGGTGGTGGCTCCTGCGCAAGCTCGTTCGCGTCGGCAAGGCGCAGAGCGTGACTTCGATCGCCGACCTGATCTCGTCGCGTTACGGCAAGTCGAACGCGCTGGGCGTCATCGTCACCACGCTCGCGGTCGCTGCCTACACACCCTATATCGCGCTGCAGCTCCAGTCGATCTCGCTCTCCTTCGCCGCCTTCGCCGGCGAGGACAGCATCGCCCCGCGGCAGATGGCGCTTTGGACCGCGGCGGGGCTCGCGGTATTCACCATCCTCTTCGGCACCCGAAACCTCGACGCAAAGGAGCAACACCCCGGCGTGGTCATCGCCATCGCCGTCGAGGCTGTGGTGAAGCTCTTCGCGCTTCTCGCGGTCGGCACCTTCGTCGTCTGGGGGCTGGCCGACGGGCCGGCCGACGTCATGGCGCGGATCGAGAGCGCCTCGCGCGCCGATTGGGTGATCCAGCCCGGCCGCTGGCTGGGGCTGACGCTGCTTGCCGGCATCGCCATCGTCACCCTGCCGCGCATGTTCCAGGTCCTCGTCGTCGAGAACGCCGACGAGCGCCACCTCGCCGTTGCCTCATGGGCCTTCCCTCTCTATCTCATCCTGATCAGCCTCTTCGTGCTGCCGATTGCGGTCATGGGGCTCGACCTGCTGCCCGCCGGGCAGAACCCCGACATGTTCGTGCTCGCCCTGCCGCTTGCCATGGATCGCGAGGGGCTGGCGATGCTCGCCTTCCTCGGCGGCTTCTCTGCGGCGACCTCAATGGTCATCATCGCCTCGATCGCGCTCTCCACGATGGTCTCGAACCATCTCGTCGTGCCGCTCTGGCTCTGGCACCGGACGCGGCAGGGGCAGATGCAGGGCGACTTGCGCGGGCTGGTGCTGAACGCGCGCCGGCTGGCAATCGGCATTATCCTCGGGCTCGGCTATCTCTACTACATCGTCTCCGGCGGTGGCGCCGCGCTCGCTGCGATCGGGCTCATCGCCTTCGTCGGCATGGCCCAGGTCCTGCCGGCGATGATCGGTGCGCTCTACTGGCGCGGCGCGACGCGGGTGGGCGCGGCGGCGGGACTGGTCAGCGGCGCGCTCGTCTGGCTCTACGCGCTCTTCCTGCCGTCCTTCGGCCCCGACGTCTTCATCAGCGCCCGGGTGATGGAAGAGGGCGTCTTCGGCCTGGCCTGGTTGCGCCCGCACAGCCTGTTCGGCGTCGACGCGCTCGATCCGCTCCTGCACGCGCTCTTCTGGTCGCTGGCGCTCAACACCGCGGCCTTCATCCTCGGCTCGCTGGCCAGCTTTCCCGGACCGATCGAACGCCTGCAGGGGGCGCAGTTCGTCAACGCCTTCAGCCTCGCCGGCGAGGCCGAGGGCAGCGCCGCGCGCGGCTGGATGCCGGCGCAGTCGCGCATCGAGCCCGAGGCCGAGGACCTGCTCGCCATGGCCCAGCGCATCATGGGTACGACCGAGGCGCAGACCTTTTTCCAGGCCGAGGCCGCCGAACAGGGAAAGCAGGGCTACCTGCCCGACCCGACGCCGGCCTTTCTCGACAAGCTTGAGCTGAAGTTGGCCAGTTCGGTCGGCACCGCCACGGCGCATGCGATGATCGCCCAGATCACCGGCGGCAGCGTCGTCTCGGTCGAGGCGCTGATGGCGGTCGCCTCCGAGACCGCGCAGATCATGGAGCATTCCGCCCAACTCGAGGCGAAGTCCGAGGAACTCGCCCGCACCGCCCGCCAACTGCGCGAGGCGAACGAACTGCTGCAGAAGCTGAGCGTGCAGAAGGACAGCTTCCTCAGCCAGATCAGCCACGAGCTGCGCACGCCGATGACCTCGATCCGCGCCTTCTCCGAGATCCTGATGGACGACGAGATCACCGGCGAGGAGCAGATCAAGTACGCCCGCATCATCCATGACGAGAGCATCCGGCTGACGCGGCTGCTCGACGACCTCCTCGATCTCAGCGTGCTCGAACACGGCCAGGTCAATCTCGACATCCAGCAGGCCAATCTGTCGGAACTGATTGACAAGGCTCTGATCGCCTCGAACTCGGTCCTGCCGCAGCGCGAGTTCCGCATCCTGCGCAGCACCGACGACGAGCAGATCATGCTGAAGACCGATACCGGGCGGCTGACGCAGGTCTTCATCAACGTGCTGTCGAACGCGCGCAAGTATTGCGACGCCGAGAAGCCGGTCATGCGCATCACCGTGCGCCGCCGCGGGCCGAAGGTGAGCGTCGATTTCATCGACAACGGCTCGGGCATCCCGAAGAAGAGCCAGGCGCTGATCTTCGAGAAGTTCTGGCGCCTGACCGACACCCACAAGGCAGGCGGCGCCGGGCTGGGGCTGGCGATCTGCCGCGAGATCATGCTCAATCTCGGTGGCGACATCACCTATGTCCCAGGCCAGGGCGGCGCGGCCTTCCGCGTCAGTTTCCCGACCGCGCTCGACCCCGCGCTTCCGAGGGCCGCGAAACAGGCGGTGGCGGAGTAAGGAACCCGCCCGGCCGGGGGTCGGCCGGAATCGGACCGGGCGCCGTAATGACCGGGCGGGCGTCGGAGCGCTTGATTCCCGCCCCGATTTCGAAAGACTGCGCCGCGAGGGCCGTCCTCGAAAGGCATGTCGGAACGACGCCCGGCAGAACCGCGGAGACGCAAATGCCCACGACCACGCGCCCCGCTCCCAATCCCTGGCTGGTGCTGACCGGCCTGGCGTTGGGGGTGCTGGTGACGAACGGCTTCGGGCGGTTCGCCTATGGGCTGATCCTGCCGGCCATGCGCGACGACCTCGGCTGGAGTTACGCCCAGGCCGGCTGGCTCAACACCGCGAATGCGATCGGCTACCTGCTGGGCGCGGTGGCGACGATGGTGCTCCTGCGGTGGACCGATACCGGCCGGCTTTTCGCCTGGGGCCTGGTGGCGACGGCGGTGGCGCTGGTCGCAACCGGGCTCGTGCCCGATCTGTGGTGGCAGAGCCTGTGGCGGTTCCTGACCGGGCTGGCCGGGGCGCTCTCGTTCTCGACCGCCGGGGCGCTGGCGGCACGGCTCTTCGCCGACAATGCGCGGCACAACGCGCTGGGAATCGCGATCCTCTTCGGCTCGGGCGGCGGCATGGCGATCGTACTCGCCGGCGCGACGCTGCCGGCGATGCTGGAGATCCGAGGCGACGCCGCATGGCCTTGGGCCTGGATCCTCGTCGGCGGGCTCAGCCTCGCCTGCCTGCCGCTGGCGCTCTGGGCGGCGCGCGTGGCCGAACCCGCCGCCGCGCCCGATGGCGCCGCCGCCCGCCTGCCGGTGCGGCGGATGCTGCCGGAACTCGCGGGCTACGCGAGCTTCGGGCTGGGCTACATCGTCTACCTGACCTTCCTCTCGGCCTGGATGGTCGAGCAGGCGGCGGGCGTGGTGCAGGTGGCGCTGGTCTGGGTGCTGCTCGGCGGTTGCATCACGCTCTCGCCGGCGCTGTGGCGCGGGGTGTTTTCGCGGCACGATGGCGGCCGGCCGCTGGCGATGGTGCTCGGCGGCATCGCCGCCGGTTCGGCGCTGCCGGTGCTGTGGCCGGGACCGGCGGGATTGGTGCTGTCGGCGATGGTCTTCGGCGCCTCGGTCTTCATGGCTCCCGGGGCGGTGACCAACTTCACCCGCCGCAACCTGCCGCCCGAGGCCTGGGGGCGCGCGATCGGCCTCTTCACCGTTATCTTCGCCAGCGCCCAGACGATCGGCCCCTGGGCGGCGGGGCTTCTGGGCGACATCTCGGGCAGCATCGGCGTAAGCCTGCTGGCGGCGGCGGCGGTGCTCGCGGCGGGCGCGCTGCTGGCCGTCCGCCAGAAACCGCTCTGACCGCCGCCGGACCGAGACGCCGAGAACGGCTCCGTGCCCCTGTGGCGCCCGATCAGGGCTACTCGCCCCCCGGCGCGCCGGCGACGGGGAGGCGCCGGTGCGCCGCCATCACGGCCCGCTCGGCGACCCGTCCGCCTAGTCAAGGAGTTGACGCCGGACAGGCGCAACGCGCGCCGTGTATGTACGCGCGGTGTACGCGTTGTGCACCGCCTTCGGCGGGGTTGTGACCGCCCCGCGCAGCGCTCAGTCGGGGCGGTCTCCGGGCGTCGCCGGATCGGCGAATTGCAGCGCATGCAGCCGCGCATAGGTCCCGCCGCGCGCGATCAGCGTGGCGTGATCGCCCTCCTCGACCTTGCGGCCGCGATCCATCACCACGATCCTGTCGGCGCGCCGCACCGTCGCCAGCCGGTGCGCGATCACCAGCGTCGTGCGGCCCTCGGACAATCGGTCAAGGGCTTGCTGCACAAGCGATTCCGAGCGCGCGTCCAGCGCCGAGGTCGCCTCGTCCAGCAGCAGGATCGGCGCGTCGCGCAGAAGCGCGCGGGCGATCGCCACGCGCTGCCGCTGCCCGCCCGACAGCGCCGAGCCACGCGGCCCGACCCGCGTCTCGAGCCCCTCGGGCAGGCCCGCCGCGAACTCGGAAACATGCGCCGCATCAAGGACTTCACGCAGCCGCGCCGCGCTCACGTCGCGCGCGCCCATGAGGATGTTGTCGCGCAGCGTCTCGTCGAAGAGCGCGCTGTCCTGGGCAACGACGGCGAAGAGATCGCGCAGTCCGCGCAGGTCCATTGACCGGATGTTGTGCCCGCCGATGGTGATCCGCCCGGACTGCGGATCGGCAAGCCGGGTGAGCAGCGTGAAGACCGTCGTCTTGCCCGCGCCCGAGGGCCCCACCAGCGCCGTCGTCTGCCCGGCCGTGGCCTCGAGGCCGAAGCCGCGCAGCACCGGCTCGGTCTCGTAGGCGAAACGGACATCCTCGAAACGCACCGTCGTCTCGCCGCGCACCGGCAGCGGCGCCAGCGGCGACTCGGGCTGCGTGATGCGCGGCGCGACCTGCAACAACGCATGCACCCGCTCGAGGCTGGCAAGCGACTTCTGCCAGGCACCGTTCAACGCGCTGAGGCTGCGCAACGGCTCGAGCAGCAGCGCGAAAGCGGTGAAGAAGGCCATGAACTGCCCGACCGTCCGCTCGCCTTCGATGATCTGTGCGCCACCATAGATCAGCACCAGCGCAAAGCCCAACGCCGCAACCAGATCGGCGAGCGACCCCATGCCCGCGGCGCCGGCCGTGGTGCGCACCTGCGCCTTGCGGAAGCGGCTCAACACGCGGTCGAAGCGGCGCACCTCATGCGCTTCGAGCCCGCTGCGCTGGATCGTGAAGATGCCGTGGAAGATCTCGTCGAGCCGGGTCGAGGCCTCTGCCGATGCGATCCGCGCCTGGGTGCCCATCCGGCGCACGATCCTTTGCAGGAGCACGATCGGCAGGACAAGAAGCGGAATGCCGAGAAGCGCGATCAGCGTCCAGCGCCAGTCGATATGCAGCGCCGCGGCGAGAAGCGCGATCACCGAGACCCCGTCGCGGGCGAGCTTGGGCAATACCGCGGTGAAGAGCCCGCCCAGCGCCTGGCTGTCGCCGCGCACCCGCTCGATCAGCGCCCCGGGCGGATGGCGGTGGAAGAAGCCATGATCGAGTCGCATCAGGTGCGAAAGCAGCAGTTCCTGCATTTCTGCCATGACCTTCTCGGCCAGCCAGGCGATCATCGTCTTGTGCACCAGCGAGGTGAGACCACGGATGACGAAAACGCCGGCGATGGCGGCGGCGACCCAACCGATCAGGTCCGCCTGGCCGCCGACCAAGATCTCGTCGAAGAGCGGCTGGATGAGCAGCGTAAGCGCACCGAGCATGCTGCCCTCCAGTGCCATCAGGAGGATGCCCGCGACTAAGAAAGCAAGCCGCCGCCGCACCCATCCCTGCCAGAGCCAGCTGATCAGAACCCGGTCGGACGGCGCCGTCGGCACCAGAGCCTCGGGCGCAGGGTCGGGTCGCGGGAGGGCCGGCGCGGAGTCGGGCGGCGGCGTGGGGGACGGCTGCATGCGCCGGGCTCCGTCGGGTGGTCTTGCGGCCCTATAGCGCGATTCGGGGACGGATTGAACCGGTCGTGCGGCAGGGGCCTCGGAGGCGCGTTCACTCTCCCCGTCGAGGGATTCGCGAACACCGGTGGCCGTGCCTGCCCCATGGGCCCCGTCCGCGCCCTTGCCGAGCCCCGCGCGAGCGCCTAAACCCGCATCCAGCCGCCAGTCACGAGGGTCCGATGCGCCTGTCCCGCTATTTCCTGCCCGTCCTGAAGGAAACGCCCGCCGAGGCGCAGATCGTCAGCCACCGGCTGATGCTGCGCGCCGGCATGATCAAGCAACAGGCGGCCGGCATCTACTCCTGGCTCCCGCTCGGCTATCGCGCGCTGCGTCGGATCGAGACGATCGTGCACGAGGAACAGGCGCGCGCCGGCCACATCCCGCTCCTGATGCCGACGCTGCAACCGGCCGATCTCTGGAGAGAGAGCGGGCGCTTCGACGCTTACGGCCCCGAGATGCTGCGGCTGAAGGACCGCCACGATCGCGACATGCTCTACGGGCCGACCAACGAGGAGATGATCACCGATATCTTCCGCAGCCACGTCAGCAGCTACCGCGACCTGCCGCTCACGCTCTACCACATCCA
>SLPP01000107.1 GCA_007131945.1 Paracoccaceae bacterium
ACCGGCCGGGCTTGACGCTAAATCTGCATTGTGGTACCGATTTACATAATAAGCATCCGCACCGCGCTGTCAATGACCTTCGCAAGTCCCGACAGCACAGCGAAACAAGGAGGGAAGGACGCGATGCCCAGCCGCTGGACGATGACCGAACCGGGCGCGCCGATGGTGCTGGAAAGCTTTGCCATCGACGCGATCCCGGACGATCACGTGCTGGTCCGGATCGCCGGCTGCGGCGTCTGCCATACCGACCTCGGCTACTATTACGACGGCGTGCGGACGAATCACCCCCTGCCGCTGACGCTCGGCCACGAGATCAGCGGCACGGTCGAGCAGGCCGGCGCCGCCGCGCGGGACTGGCTGGGCCGCGACGTCATCATCCCCGCCGTGATCCCCTGTGGCCAGTGCCGCGACTGCAAGGCCGGGCGCGGCAACATCTGCCGCAACCAGAAGATGCCGGGCAACGACATCCAGGGCGGCTTCGGCACGCATATCATGGTGCCCGCCCACGGCCTCTGCCCGGTCGACACCGAGAGGCTGGCGGCGCGCGGGCTGAGCCTCGCCGATGTCTCGATCGTCGCCGACGCGCTGACCACGCCCTACCAGGCGGCGGTGCAGGCCGGCGTCGAGCCGGGCGATCTGGTGGTCGTCGTCGGCGTGGGCGGGGTCGGCGGCTACGCGGTGCAGGTGGCCGCCGCGCTCGGTGCCACGGTCGCGGCGATCGACGTCGTCCCCGAAAAGCTCGCCGCCATCGCCGAGAACGGTGCGGCGCTCACGCTGAACGCGCGCGAGCTGGACGGACGCGCGATCAAGGCCGCGCTCGGGGATTTAGCCAGGGCGAACCGGATCGACGGCCAGCGCGTGATCATGGAATGCTCGGGCACGCCGCAGGGCCAGGAGACGGCCTTCGGCCTTCTGACCCACGGCGCCACGCTCTGCGTCGTCGGCTTCACCATGGAAAAGGTGACGCTGCGGCTTTCGAACCTGATGGCCTTCCACGCCCGCGCGCTCGGCAACTGGGGCTGCGTGCCCGAGCTCTATCCGGGCGCGCTCGAGCTCGTCCTCGACGGCAAGGTGAACCTGAAGCCCTTCGTCGAGCAACGCCCGCTTTCCACCATCAACGAGGTCTTCCACGCGGTCCATGCAGGGCAGATGCGCCGCCGCGCGATCCTCGTGCCCGACCAGTGACCCGAAATCCAGCCAAGGACCGGACGATGAAAGACGCAAGCCAGATCATCAGCCACGACCTGATCCCCGAGACGCTGCGCGAGGAACTCGCCCAGGGTGTGATCTACGAGCGCCGCCCGGCTCATACCCCCGACGGCGAGGTGGCGGACGGGCTCTACAATGTCTGGATCACGCTCGACAATCCGCGCCAGTACAATTCCTACACGACCGAGATGGTGAAGGGTGTGATCCTCGCCTTCCGCGCCGCCTCGAATGCCCGCGACGTCAACGCGGTCGTCTTCACCGGCGCCGGCGACAAGGCCTTCTGCACCGGCGGCAACACCAAGGAATACGCCGAGTACTACGCCGGCAACCCGCAGGAATACCGGCAGTATATCGGCATCTTCAACGACATGGTCTCCTCGATCCTCGCCTGCGACAAGCCGGTGATCTGCCGCGTCAATGGCATGCGCATCGGCGGCGGGCAGGAAATCGGCATGGCCTGCGACTTCTCGGTGGCGCAGGATCTCGCCATGTTCGGCCAGGCCGGGCCGAAGCACGGTTCCGCCCCGATCGGCGGCGCGACAGACTTCCTGCCGGTGATCGTCGGCGCAGAGCGCGCGATGGGCGCCTGCGTGCTCTGCGAGCCCTTCTCGGCGCATGCGGCGCTGGCGATGGGGATGATCACCGACATCGCCCCGGCGCTGAAGGTCGACGGGCAGTACGTGCCCAACCCGCTCGTCGTCACCGACCGCACGGTGGACGAGTTCGGCCGTCCGTGCCTCGGCGCGCGGAAGACCGGCCAGGCGCTCGCGGACGGCAAGGCGCTGCTGGCGCGCGGCACGGTCGATCTCGCGGCGCTCGACGAGAAGGTCGAGGCGATGTGCGCCAAGCTGCTGCTCACCTTCCCCGACTGCACCACGAAGACGATCGAAGAGCTGCGCAAGCCCAAGCTCGACGCCTGGAACCGCAACAAGGAGGGCGCGCGTGCCTGGCTCGCGCTCAACATGATGACCGAGGCGCGGGCCGGCTTCACCGCCTTCAACGACGGCAACAAGGAGATCGGCCGCGAGGTCGATTTCGTAAAGCTGCGCCAGGAACTGGCCCGCGCGACGCCGTGGACGGACGAGCTGATGCGCGCGATCCAGCCGGGGGCGGGCGGATGACCGGCCCCCTCGCCACCTGGACCGAGGCCGGGGGGCGCGTCCTGCGCCTGCGGCTCTCGCGGCCGAAGGCGAACATCGTCGATGCGGCGATGATCGCGGCGCTCGACGCGGCACTCGCCGCACATGCCGATGACCGCGCGCTCTCGGCCGTGATCCTCGATGCCGAGGGGCCGCATTTCAGCTTCGGCGCCTCGGTCGAGGAGCACCTGCCCGAAAGCTGCGCCGAAATGCTGGGCGAGTTGCACGCGCTCATTCGCCGGATGCTCGACTACCCGGTGCCGATCCTGGTCGCCGTGCAGGGCCAGTGCCTCGGCGGCGGGCTCGAAGTGGCGATGGCCGGCAGCCTGATCTTCGCCGCCGCCGACGCGCAGCTCGGCCAGCCCGAGATCCGCATCGGCGTCTTCGCCCCTGCCGCCTCGTGCCTGCTGCCCGAACGCGTGGGCCAGGCCGCGGCCGAGGAGATGCTCTGGTCCGGCCGCAGCCTGACCGCCGAGGAGTCGCGCGCGGCGGGCCTCGTGCAGGTCGTCGCCGACGACCCGGCGCAGGCGGCCAGCGATTGGGTCGAAGCGCATCTGCTGCCGAAAAGCGCCGCCGCGCTGCGCCACGCGGTGCGCGCCGCCCGCGCCGAGTTTGCCGCCCGCATGGCCGCCCGTCTCGACGCGGTGGAACGCCAGTATC
>SLPP01000162.1 GCA_007131945.1 Paracoccaceae bacterium
AGGGCGCGGGGTCCGTCGGGCGCAGGGCGGGGGGCGCGAACTGCGCGGCGATGCGGTCGAACTGCGCGGCGACGGCATCGGCGTCGAACGCGGCCCGGGTCTCGGCAAAGCGCGCCTCGACCAGCTCGCGCACCCGCTCGATCCCGTTCTCGTGCACGGTGATCTTGATCCGCGCCTTGTACTTGTTGTCGCGCCGGCCGAGCAGGTTGTAGGTGGCGACGATCGCCTCGAGATAGGGCAGCAGGTCGCCCGCCGGCAGGAAGTCGCGGATCACCTTGCCGATCATCGGGGTGCGACCGAGGCCGCCGCCGACGATCACCTCGAAGCCCGCCGCGTCGCCCCGCCGGATCATCCGCAGCCCGATGTCATGGGCGCGGGTCACGGCGCGGTCGGTGGGCGAGCCGGTCACCGCGATCTTGAACTTGCGCGGCAGGAACTGGAATTCGGGGTGATCGGTGGACCATTGCCGGATCAGCTCGGCCCAGGGGCGCGGATCGGCGATCTCGTCCGCCGCGGCGCCGGCGAAATGGTCGGCGGTGACGTTGCGGATCGTGTTGCCGCTGGTCTGGATCGCGTGCAGCCCGACCTCGGCCAGCGCGTCCAGCATGTCGGGGACGTCGACCAGTCGCGGCCAGTTGAACTGGATGTTCTGCCGCGTGGTGAAATGGCCGTAGCCGCGATCCCAGCGCTCGGCGACATCGGCGAGCTTGCGCATCTGCGCGGGATCGAGCGTGCCGTAGGGGATCGCCACGCGCAGCATGTAGGCGTGAAGCTGAAGGTAGAGGCCGTTCATCAGCCTGAGCGGGCGGAACTCCTCCTCGGTCAGCGCGCCCGAGAGGCGGCGCTCAACCTGGGCGCGGAACTGGCGGTTGCGCTCGGCCAGGAAGTCGCGGTCGAAATCGTCGTAGCGGTACATGGCGGGGTCCGGATCAGGCGGTCTGCAGGCTGCGCGGCGACGGGCCGGCGCGGCGGAAGGCTTCGCGGAAATGGACCGGCGCGGGCCCATCCGGCGTCGGGCGCATCGGCGCGAGGTAACAGCCCACCACCTCGCCCGAACGGGCGGCGGCGCGGGCGAGCGCGTCCTCGGCCCGGGCCGCGTCGTCGAAACAGCGGGCGCGGGACAGATCGCGGGTCCAGGTGTCGTCGGCCGTCAGCCAGACGACATGGCCTTCGCGCAGCAGGTTCGCGGTGACGACCTGGACGCGGCGTTCGGTGACAGCAGTGCGGGACATGTCAGGCCAGCTCCTCGATCAGTTCGGGCGGGGCCTCGGCGGCGCGGCGCGGGGCAAGGCCCATCAGCATCAGGACGGGGCCGGCGGGCGCGGCCTCGGCGAGGTCGGCGGGCAGCCGGTCGAGCCGGCTGGCGATGATCCGCTGGGCGGGCAGCGAGGCGTTCTCGACCAGCGTCACCGGGGTCGCCGGATCGGCGCCGTGCATCAGCAGCCTTCCCTGCACGAAGCGCGCGGCGCGCTTTCCCATGTAGATCGCGGCAACCGCGCCGGGCCGGGCCAGCGCACGCCAGTCCTGTTCGGCATGGCCCTTGAGGTCATGCGCGGTCAGGAATCGCAGGTCGGAATTGCGCGCCCGCTGCGTCAGGCTCGCGCCGATCGCGGCGGCGGCGGCAGAGGCGGCGGTCACGCCCGGCGTTACCGCCCAGTCGATCCCGGCCGCGTCGAGCGCCGCGATCTCCTCGTCCAGCCGGCCGAAGATCGACGCGTCGCCCCCCTTCAGGCGCACGACATGCGCGCCCTTGCGCGCGTGCTCGACCATCAGCGCGTTGATCGCCTCCTGCGGGGTCGAGGGGCCGAAACCCTCCTTGCCGACGGCGATGAAGGCGGCCTCGCGGCGGGCGAGTTCGAGGATCGCGGGCGCGACGAGGCGGTCGTGGATCACCACGTCGGCACGGTCGAGGAGCCGCCGCGCGCGAAGGGTCAGAAGCTCGGGATCGCCCGGGCCGGCGCTGACCAGATCGACGCGTCCGGGCGTGGGCACGGCGCCCAGGTGCCGCGCGAGCAGCGCCTCGAGCGCCGCGCCCAGCGCCGCCTCGCCCTCCGTCTCGAGGACATGCGGCCCGGTCTCGAAATGGAAATCGGCCCAGAAGTCGCGCCGCGCACGGCCCGGCGGCAGCGCCTCGGCGGCATCGCGGAACCCTTTCGCGGCGCGGGCGAGCGTACCCAGTTGCTGCGGCAGGCGCTCCTCCATCCCGGCCTTGATCGCGCGCGCCAGAACCGGGGCCGCGCCCTCGGTGCCGATGGCGACGGTGACCGGGTCGCGGTCGACCAGCGCGGGGGTGATGAAGTCGCTCGCCGCCAGGTCGTCAACGACATTGACCAGCACGCCGGCCGCCCGCGCCCGCGCCGCCACCTCGCCGTCGGGACCGGCCGCGCCATGCGCGGCATAGACCAGCGCGGCGCCTTCCATGTCGGCCTCGGCCGGCGGGCGGCGGTGCAGGAGGATGGCGTGCGCTTCGGCGAGTGCCGCGAGTTCGGGCGCCGGCGTCGCGGCAAAGAGTTCCAGCCGCGCCTCGGTCTTCAGCAGCAGCCGCAGCTTGGCCGCCGCCACCGCGCCCGCGCCCGCGATCAGCACCCGGCGGCCGGCGAGATCGAGAAAGATCGGGAAATGGCGCATCGGGCAGGGCTCCGGGCTGGGCTTGCCCCGAATTCTGGAACGATTTCCCGAAAATGGCAATCCGGCGCCGAAGAAAGGGAACAAAGTTTCTCATTGACGCCAGAATGCGTCCTGCGTTCCGTCCTGCGGCCCGCCTTGCGGCCAGTGTCCGGCGCGCGGGCACCGGGTCGAAACGCCGTTCAGGCGGCAGTGGCGCGATGGCCGGCGGCCAGCGGCTCGACAGATCGCGGAGGCGCCCCATCTCCTTCGGCGAAGCCAGATTCGCGGAGCGCGCATGTCCCACGACCGTCCCGCCTTTTCGCGCCCGGTGCCGGCGGGGCGGCTGGCCCGCGGGGCGCGGCTCGGCGCGCTCGCCACCGGGCTGGCCGGCGG
>SLPP01000137.1 GCA_007131945.1 Paracoccaceae bacterium
CTCGGGCGCGATCTCGCGCGCCCGCGCCAGGCCCAGCATCGACATCGTCTTGTAGGTCTCGATCTCGCACAGCCGCTGGACGATGCGGCCGACGCGCTGCGGGCCGGTTCCCGGCATCACGAAGACCGCCATGCGGACATGCCCGCCCGGATCGATGCGGAAATCCGCGGCGACGAGGGCGGCGGCGTCCACCACCCAGGAGACGGCGAGGCTTTCGGCCACGAACCAGTCGCCGAGCCGCGCGGCGATCGCCTCGGCATCGGCGTCGCCGCCGGCATCGAGCGGCATCTCGGCGAGCTGGATCAGGACCGAGGTGATCCGCGGCCCCGGCGCCTCGGCCAGCCAGTCATGCGGATAAACGTCGAAGACCGTGGGGGCGAAGGCGCGTTCGGGCAGGCCGGCAGCGAAGGCGGTGTAGGTGACGAACTCGGTATGGCTTTCCCATTTCAGCCCGTGCCGGCCCAGCGTGCAGCCGTGATGCGTGGCGCCGGGCGCGGGATGGGTCGCGCCCGAGCGGTCCAGGAGCGCCTCCAGATGCGCCCGGTCGCGGGCACGGTCACGGGCGGCGGCGTCCTGGACGGGCTTGATCGCGAGGAAGGCCACCGTCCCCGGCACCGGGATGACCGGCGCGGGACGGGCGTGAAGCTCGTTCGTCAGCGCGTAGCGCAGCGGGTGATCGGCAATCGGCGGCATGGGCTTGGCGCTCCGGATCGGGCCTTCTTGTTGCCAGCACGACGCGGGATTGCAAGGCCCGGATAGGCCGGGCGCCGGGCGGTGCATCGGTGCGCCGTGGTGTACTTGTTTTTCTGCAACGCTTCGCCCCATCGGCAGCCCGAATGTCGCGCCGCCGGAAGTCTTCGTTGCCCTGTCCGGAGTGCTCGCGCACCGGCGGCGCGCAGGGTGCGCAAATTGCGCACCTCACTCCAAGACAATGATATCACTAGTAAATCGTGTAAATCGTAACCTTTTTGAAACCTCCTGCCTTGTGCCGGACGACGCCCGGGCAAGAGCTCGACCATGTCCACCGGCACCAAGGGGCAGGACGAGACCGGCCGCGTCACGGCGCGATGAAACGTCAAGGTTCGGCGCGCCGCGTCACGCGGGCAGCGTCAGTCGCGGCGGAAGGCGCCCTGCAGCGCCCGGCCGACCATCGCGCTGACAGAGGGGCGGCGGCCGGCGCGGAAGGGCAGCGGCCGGCAGACCTCGATCGCGCTGACGCCGACGCGGGCGGTCAGCGCGCCGTTTACCACCCCCTCGCCGAAGCGGCGCGACAGCTTGGCGACCATGCCCCCGCCGGCGAGCGAGCCGATCATGTCGTCGCCCACCGCCACCAGGCCGGTGGCCATCAGGTGCACGACGACGGCGCGCGCCAGCCGCAGGCTGCCAAGCGTGCCGGCGCGGCCGCCGTAGAGCTCGGCCACGCGGCGGATCATGCGCAGATTGGCGAGGAGCGCGGCCGCGACATCGGCTAGCGCCAGCGGCACCAGCGCCGTGACCACCGCGACCTGGCGGGCGGCGAGTTCGACCTCGGCGCGGGCGCGGGCATCGATCGGCACGAGCCAGTGCGCCTCGGCCGCCTCGAGGATCGCATCGGCGTCGAAAAGCTCCTCGGGCGCGGTCCAGTCATGCGCATGCGGGCCGGCGTAGAGCCGGGAGAGTTGCGCCGCGACCGCGCGCGCGGCGGCGAGATCGCTCTCGGCCCGGGCCCGCTCGGCCTCCTCGCGCAGCCGGTCGAGCCGGCGCAGGCGGCGAAAGCCCAGCGCCTCGCGCCCGGCGAGCACCAGAAGCCCGGCGACGATGACCGCGATCAGCGCCACCGCCACCGCCCCCAGCCATGGCTGGCGCGCGAGGAGCCCGGTCGCGAAGTCCCAGGCGGCGACGCCCAGTGCAAGTACCAGAAAACTCGCGGCGGCGCCCCAGAAGAGCCGCGCCCAGGGTCGCGGCGGGCGGGCAAGCGCGCCGATCGTCGCGTGCATCGCGCGCCCCTCGGGCATCGCCTCGTCGGCGATCGGCGGCGCGGCGCCGGGATCGGGCGGTGGCTCGGCCGCGTCGATCTCGATCAGGACGGGCCCCTGCGACGGGTGGCGGGGATCGGTCATGCGCGGGGCTCCGGTTCGGGCGGGGATGGGCGCGGCCCGGTGTCCTCCGGGGCGCGTCCCCGCGAGACATCTGCAGACAGATGACGGCAGCACGGCATCATCAGGCTAGCCGATCACCGAAGAGGAACTCGGCGGCGCGGTCGAGCCGGATATGCGGCAGCCCGTCGCCGGGGCGGCGGTCGAGAATCGGCGGCGCGAAACGCATCGCGGCGTAGTCGTCCTGCAGCCAGGCCTCGGCACCGGAACGCGCCGGGGCGAGCAGGCGCGCCGGATCCTCGGGCAGATCGCCGGGATGGAACGCCGCCTGCCGTCCGTCTTCGAGCCGGCCGCGCACCAGATCGCGCGGCACGCCGTAATGGGTGCGGCTTTCCTCGACCGTGGCGCGCAGCGCCGCGATCGCCATCGCCTCGGTTCGCGCGCCGGAAAAGCGGGCGCGGTCGCGCGCTTCGGCCAGCATCGCGGCGATGAGCGCGGCAAGGCGCGGATGCTGGCTGTGGTGCAGATGGTCGGCCTTGGTCGCGGCAAACAGGATCCGCTCGACCCGCCGGCCGCGCAGCAGCGTCGAGAGCCAGCTGTTGGGGCCGGGGCGGAAGGCTGACAGCACCTCGGCCATCGCCCGGCGCTGATCCTCGAGCGCCGCGGGGCCGAGATGGATCGCCTCGAGCAGGTCGATCAGCACGACCTGGCGATCGATGCGGGCGAAATGCGTCTCGAAGAAGGGGCGGACGACCTGGCGCTTGTAGCCCTCGAAGCGGCGCTCCATCTCGCGCCAGAGGCTGGCGCGGCGGGCGGCTTCCGGGCGCGGCAGCGGCACGAAGGTGAGGACCGGCGAGCCGGCCAGATCGCCCGGAAGGAGGAACCGGCCGGGGCTGCAGTCGGCCCAGCCGGCGGCGCGCGCGGC
>SLPP01000298.1 GCA_007131945.1 Paracoccaceae bacterium
AACCGGTTCCACCAGAACCGCACCGTCTCGTGGCCGATCTCGATGCCGCGGTCGTGGATCAGGTCCTCGACGTTGCGCAACGAGAGCGGGAAGCGGGTGTAGGGCATCACCGCGAGGCGGAAGATCTCGGGCGCGTCTCGAAATGGCGGAACGGGCTCGGCCAGGGCATGCGGGAAGGCTACGCAACCGCCCTGCCCCGCTCGAGCCAGGTTTGTATGAGAGTGCCCAGAGCAGCGAGGAAGATGCAACGGTGACTGGCTGGGGCGGTAGGATTCGAACCTACGGTACACGGTACCAAAAACCGCTGCCTTACCACTTGGCTACGCCCCAACTGAGCCGGCTTGTAGCCAAGGGCGGATTGCCGCGCAAGGGGCGTGCAACAAAAAGCGGCCGGTCACGCGGGCGGCGCGTGGCGGCGGCGCCAGCGGGCCCAGTCTTCCGGCGTGTCGAGATCGGTCGTGGCATGCGCCTCCGGCAGGCCGATCAGGCGCGGCGGATGCGCCGCAAGCAGGCCGCGGGCGCCAAGATCGCCCGACAGCGTGGCGAAACCGGCGAGCAGGCGGGCAGGAAAGACCACCGGATGGCCGGGGCTGCCGTCGCCGGCGGTGGCGCGCAGGGGCGGGCCTTCGGGATCGAAGGCGCCGGCCATGCCGGCGAAGTCCTCGGAGGTCAGCTCGGGCAGATCGGCGGGGCAGAGCATCAGCCCGGCCGCGCCGATCCGCTGTGCCCAGTCCGCCGCCGCACGCAGCGAGGCGGCGAGACCCTCGTCGGCATCGGCAACGACCAGCCGGGTCACGGGCAGACCGTCGAGCGCCGCCTCGCGCGCCGGGTGATCCGGAGGCAGCGTCACCGCCACCGGCCCGATCCCGGCGGCAAGCACCCGCTCGGCCATCCGGCGCAGGAGCGGGGCGCCGTCGATCTCCTCCAGCAGCTTGTCGCGGCCGCGCATCCGCCGCGCGCGTCCGGCCGCCAGCAGGGCGACGGCCAGCGCCATCTCAGCGCTCGGGGATCAGCCCGCGCGGTGCGAAGCGCAGCATCAGGAGCAGCGCCAGACCCATCATGATCAGCCGGGTATGCGCCGCCTGGGCCATCAGGTGCTGACGCAGCCCGCTGTCGGCGGGAAGGCCCGAGGTCACCATGTCCATGAACCAGCGCCCGGCCGGTTCGGCCTGCACCCAGAGGAACCAGATCACGAAGCCGCCGAGGACCGCGCCCCAGTTGTTGCCCGAGCCGCCGACGATCACCATGACCCAGATCAGGAAGGTGAAACGCAGCGGCTCGTAGCTGCCGGGCGTCAGCTGGCCGTCGAGCGTGACCATCATCGCGCCCGCCAGCCCGCAGGTGGCCGAGCCGAGCACGAAGATCATCAGGTGCCGGCGGGTGACGTCCTTGCCCATCGCCCGCGCCGCCGTCTCGTTGTCGCGGATGGCGCGCATCATCCGCCCCCAGGGCGAGTTCAGCGCCTTCTCGGCGAGCCAGATCAGCGCCCCGAGGACGAGCGTGAACAGCAGCGCGTAGCCGGTGAGTTCGACGATGCGCGCGGTCTCGGACAGACCGAGCCCGAGGCGCTCCGCCAGGTTCTGCACCCATTCGTATTGCTGCAGCGTCACCGGCCGGGGCACCGCGCGCGGGATGCCGACGACATTGTTAACGCCGCGGGTGAGCCAGCTTTCGAACTTGAGCACCGCGATCACGATCTCGGAAATGCCCAGCGTCGCGATCGCCAGGTAGTCCGAGCGCAGGCCCAGCGCGACCTTGCCGACGACCCAGGCGAGGCCCGCCGCCATCGCCGCGCCGACCGGCCAGGACAGGATCACCGGCAGCCCGAGCCCGCCCAGATAGCCCTCGGTCGCCGGGTTCACGCGCGCGATCGCGGTCGTCGCGGGGCCGAAGACGAAGCTCGTGATCGTGTAGCCCACGACGAGCGTGCCGATCAGCGCCAGGCCCCGCAGCCTGCCCGGCGCCATCCTTTTCCAGACGATGATCGCGGCGAAGATCGTGCCGGCGCCGAGCATCAGCCCGAGCATGGCGCCGAAGCCGCCGGCCGCCCAAGCCTCGGGCACCGGCGGCATGGCGATCAGCACCGCGGCCAGCCCGCCGAATGCGGTGAAGCCCATGATGCCGACATTGAAGAGCCCGGCATAGCCCCATTGCATGTTCACCCCCAGCGCCATGATCGCCGAGATCAGGCTCATGTTGAGGATGGTCAGCGCCAGAACCCAGCTCTGGAACATGCCGGTCGCCGCCAGCGCCAGCGCCATCAGCGAGAAGAGCAGGACGTTGCGCAGATAGGCGACCGTGGGTGCGGTGGCGGCGGGATGCGCCGCTTGCTGGACACTCATAGCGTGCGCCCCTTGAAGATGCCGGTCGGGCGGAAGATCAGAACGATGACGAGGATGCCGAAGGTGACGGCGAACTTGTAGTCCACCGGCAGGATCTGCATCAGCCCGGTCGGCTCCCATCCCTCGGGCAGCAGATGGGTGAAGACGCGCCGCCAGGCATAGGTGATCCCCATCTCGGCGAAGGCCACGACATAGCCGCCGATGATCGCCCCCATCGGATTGCCCAGGCCGCCGACGATGGCGGCGGCGAAGAAAGGCAGCAGAAGCTGGAAATAGGTGAAGGGCCGGTAACTCTTGTCGAGCCCGTAGAGCGTGCCGGCAAGCACGATCAGCGTGCCGGTGATCGCCCAGGTGATGACCACGACGCGTTCGGGGTTGATGCCCGAGAGCAGCGCCAGATCCTCGTTGTCGGAATAGGCGCGCATCGACTTGCCGGCGCGCGTGCGGTTGAGGAACCAGAAGAGCAGCACCATCGCGATCAGCGCCACGACGATGGTCAGCGCCTGGGCCGAGCGCAACGCCAGTCCCTCGGCTAGGCCGGTCCAGTCGCGGAACTCGCGCACCGAGATGATGAAGCGCTCGCCATCGGCGAAGCGCTGCTCGCTCGGGCCCATGACGAGGCGGGTGATGCCGTTGGTGACGAACATCACGCCGAGCGCCGCCATGACGAAGATCATCGGCTTCGCCTTCACCTTGCGGTAGAAGCGGTAGACGGTGCGGTCGACGGCGAGAAGGTAGAGGATCGTCGCGGCGATCCCGAACGGCAGCGCCAAGAGCGCGGTCGGGAGCGGACCAAGCCCGATCCCCTGCGCCTGAAAGCCCCAGGTCACGAGAATCACCACCGCCGTGCCCAGCGCCATGATGTCGCCATGGGCGAAATGCGCGAAGCGCAGGATGCCGTAGATCAGCGTGATCCCCAGCGCGCCGAGCGCGATCTGGCTGCCATAGGCGAGCGCCGGGATGAGAACGAAATTCGTCAGCGCAACGATGGCGTTGAGCGGATCCATCGGTCAGCCTCCGAGGAAGGATTTGCGCACTTCCGGATCGGCCAGCAGCGCCTCCCCGGTATCGGTGTAGCGGTTGCGGCCCTGGACGAGCACGTAGCCCTTGTCGGCGATGGCCAGGGCCTGTCGGGCGTTCTGCTCGACCATCAGGATCGAGATGCCGGTGCGCGCCACCTCGATGATGCGGTCGAAGAGCTCGTCCATGACGATGGGCGAGACGCCGGCCGTGGGCTCGTCGAGCATCAGCACCGTCGGCTTGGTCATCAGCGCGCGCCCCACCGCGACCTGCTGACGCTGGCCGCCCGAAAGCTCGCCCGCCGCCTGCCGGCGCTTGTCGCGCAGGATCGGGAAAAGCTCGAAGACCTGCTTCATCGTGCCCGAGAAGTCGTCCTCGCGGATGAAGGCGCCCATCTCCAGGTTCTCCTCGACCGTCATCGAGGGAAAGATGTTGGCGTTCTGCGGCACGAAGGCCATGCCCTTGCGCACGCGCGCCTGCGGGCTGAGGCCGGTGATGTCCTCGCCATTGAGCCGCACCTGCCCCTCGCGCAGTTTCAGCATGCCGAAGACGGCCTTCATCGCGGTCGACTTGCCGGCGCCGTTGGGGCCGACGATGACCGCGATCTCGCCCTTCTCGACCGCGATGGTGCAGGAATGCAGGATGTCGGCGCCGCCGTAGCCGCCGGTCATGGCCTCGCCGATGAGCACCGCGTCGGCACTGGGCGCGAGCGCGTGCTCAGACATGGCCGACCTCCTGAATGACCTTGTTCTTCAGCCCGGTGCCCAGATAGGCCTCGATCACCGCCTCGTTGGCCTTGATCTCGTCGAGCGAGCCCTCGGCCAGCACCTTGCCCTCGGCCATGCAGATCACCGGGTCGCAGATGCGGCCGATGAAATCCATGTCGTGCTCGATCACCACGAAGGTGTAGCCGCGTTCCTGGTTGAGGCGCACGATGGCATCGGCGATGGTGTTGAGCAGCGTGCGGTTGACGCCTGCGCCGACCTCGTCGAGGAAGACGATCTTGGCGTCGGTCATCATCGTCCGGCCAAGCTCGAGGAGCTTCTTCTGCCCGCCCGAGATCTGGCCCGCCTTCTCCTCGGCGATGTGGTCGATGGTGAGGAATTCGAGCACCTCGTCGGCGCGGCGGCGGATCGCCTCCTCCTCCTGCCGGACGCGGCCGCGGTGGAACCAGGCGTTCCACAGATCCTCGCCCGACTGCCGCGGCGGAACCATCATCAGGTTCTCGCGGCAGGTCATCGAGTGGAATTCATGCGCGATCTGGAAGGTGCGCAGCAGCCCCTTGTGAAACAGCTCGTGCGGCGGCAGGCCGGTGATGTCCTCGTCATCCATGAAGACCCGGCCCGATGTCGGCTCCAGCACCCCGGCGACGACGTTGAACAGCGTCGTCTTGCCGGCGCCGTTCGGACCGATGAGCCCGGTGATCGAGCCCCGCGCGATCTCCAGCGAGGCGCCGTCGACGGCGTGGAAGCCGCCGAAATGCTTGTGCAGGTTCTCGACCCTGATCATGTCGAACTCCCGTTGGAAGGACTCCGTCTTGACGCGGAGCTTTCAAAAAGGCCCGGGAAGCTGGTTCCGCTCCCCGGGCCGGGTATCGTCTGCGCGACCGATCAGTGGAAGGTGATCGTGACGATCTGCCCGTCCTCGAAGGTGTATTCGCGGTAGGTGCCCGCCGCTTCACCCGGTCCGATCAGGTTGACGTTGGTCGCGCCGATATAGTTGACCTCGCCGCCATCGGCGAGGATCTGCAGACCGCGCGCCAGATCGCCGGCGTGAACCTCCTCGCCCGGCGCGTTGGCCACGTTGAGCACATTGGCGGCGATCCCGGCCGGGGTCGCCTCGCCCGCGGCCTGCGCGGCAAGCGCCAGAAGCGCGGCCGCGTCATAGCTCTCGGCGACGAAGGACGAGCCCCAGTTGATGCCGCCGGCCTCGCCGGTGCGGGCCCAGTTCTCGGCCGCATCGCCGACCGGTGAGGGCACCGTGCCGACAACGCCCGCGGCGGCATCGACGCCGACCATCTGAGCCAGATCCTCGGAGAAGACGCCATCGCCGACGAAGAACTGTTCGAACGCACCGAGCTCCCAGGCGGTGCGGATGACGTTGGAGCCGCCGTCGACATAGCCCAGAACCATCAGCGCATCGCCCCCGGCCGAGGCGAGCGAGCCCACTTCCGCCGAATAGTCGCCGCGCGCTTCCTCGTGCGGGATGCTGATGGTGACGGTACCGCCCAGCGCCTCGAAGGATTCGACGAAGGCGTTGGCCAGGCCGGCGCCGTAGTCGTTGTTGGTATAGGTCACGGCGACCGAAGTCAGACCGCGACCATGGACGATATCGGCCAGCAGTTCGCCCTGCCGCGCATCCGAGGGCGCGGTGCGGAAGAACAGCCCGCCCGAGTCGAAGGTGGTGAAGCCGGGCGAGGTCGCCGAGGGCGAGATCTTCGGGATGCCGGTCGCCATGGCGACATTCTCGAGCACAGCGCGGGTCACGCCGGAGCAGTCCGCGCCCATGATCGCGACGACGCCATCCGACGAGATCAGACGCTCGGCCGAGGCCTGCGCCAGCGCCGAGTCGACGCAGCCGGTATCGGCGCGCACCGGCCGGATGGTCTTGCCGCCCAGCCACAGACCGCTCTCGCTGATCTCGCGGAAGGCCAGTTCGGCGCCGTCGGCCATGTGGCCGGTCAGCGACTCGATCGGGCCGGTGAAGCCCAGAAGCACGCCGATCGGCACCTCCTCGGCCAGCGCACTGCCGGCCGCAAGGGCCGAGACGGCGGTCGCAAGTAGCAGCTTTTTCATGGAACACTCCCCATCGGTTTTCGTTGCCGGGGCAGATTAGCGTCCGGTTTCGTCATTGAACAGAGGGATTTGATGCGCCGTGCCGATCAATTACGCGCAAGCGTCCGCACAGGTTGCGCCCCGGCCTCAGTGCTCGCGCGAGGGTTCCTCCGCCGGCGCCGGTTCGGCCCCGGCCTCGTCCTCGATCCCGTGCGCGCCGCGTTCGCGGTAGGGGGTGGTGCCGTATTGCGCGCGGTAGCATTTCGAGAAATGCGAGGGCGAGGCGAAGCCGCAGGCGAGCGCGACATTGATCACGCTGAGATCGGTCTGCATCAGGATGTTGCGCGCCTTCGCCAGGCGCAGCTCCATGTAGTAGCGCTTCGGGCTGCGGTTGAGGTAGCGGCGGAAGAGCCGCTCGAGCTGGCGGGTGGACATGCCCACCTCCTCGGCCAGATCGGCCGGCGAGACCGGGTCCTCGATGCTCGCCTCCATGATCTCGATCACCCGGCTCAGCCGCGGATGGCGCACGCCGATCCGGGTCGGGATCGACAGCCGCTGCATGTCCCGGTCGGTGCGGATCGTGGCGTGGATCAGCTGGTCCGAGACCGCGTTCGCCAGATCCTTGCCGTGATCGTCGGCGATCAGCGTCAGCATCAGGTCGATCGAGGCGGTGCCGCCGGCGGTGGTCACCCGGTTGCCGTCGATGACGAAGACCGAGCGGGTGAGGTCGACATCGGGGAACTCCTCGAGGAACCCGTCGTGGTTCTCCCAGTGGATCGTGGCCCGCCGCCCGTCGAGGAGCCCGGCGGCGGCGAGGGTGTGCGCCCCGGTGCAGACGCCGCCGATCACCGGCCCCTTGCGGCCGATTCGCCGCAGCCAGCTGATCACCCCGCGGCTCGAGGTGCTGCGGATCTCGGCGCCGCCGCAGACCATCACGACATCGTCATGCGTGACCTCGCCCAGTGGCCCGTCGACGATGACCTGGATGCCGTTCGAACAGCGCACCGGCGCGCCGGTCTCGGACAGCAGCGTGAAGCGGTAGAGCGTCTGCCCGCTCATCCGGTTCGCGATGCGCAGGGGCTCGATCGCCGAGGCGAAGGCGAGCATGGTGAAGCGGTCGAGCAGCACGAAGACAAAGCGCCGCAGCCGTCCCGGGACCGCCGAGGCGCCGGGCGAGGCCGGCGCATGCGAGACCAGACCGCCGCGACCGGGCTGGGGGCGCGTCGGGGCCTTGCGGCTTTGATCGTCTCGGGTCATCGGCACGGCGGGCTGTATCTCGGCTCTGGCCAGATCCGGCTTAACCAAAGCCGGGCGCCGAGGCAATGCGGGCCATGCGGGGGTTCCGGGTTGGCAGGAGGCCCCTGCCTCATGTAGGAAGCGGCCAGCGGCGCGCAGGCGCGCCGGTCTCGAAGGAGTGGGACGATGAGCGAGAACTGGACCAAGTCGGGCTGGCGCACGAAGCCGCGCGTGCAGATGCCGGACTATCCCGATCGGCAGGCGCTGGCCGCGGTCGAGGCGCAGCTGGCCAAGTATCCGCCGCTGGTCTTCGCCGGCGAGGCGCGCGCGCTGAAGGCACGCCTGGGCGAGGCCGCCCGGGGCCGGGCCTTCCTGCTGCAGGGCGGCGACTGCGCCGAGAGCTTCGCCGAGTTCAATGCCGACATCATTCGCGACACCTTCAAGGTGCTGCTGCAGATGGCGATCGTGCTGACCTACGGCGCCAAGGTGCCGGTGATCAAGGTCGGGCGGATGGCCGGGCAGTTCGCCAAGCCGCGCTCGGCGCCGACCGAGGTCGCGGGCGGGCGGGAGCTGCCCAGCTATCGCGGCGACATCATCAACGGCTTCGACTTCACGCCCGAGGCCCGCGTTCCCGACCCGGCGCGGATGCTGCAGGCCTATACCCAGGCCGCCGCCAGCCTCAATCTTCTTCGCGCCTTCTCGAAGGGCGGCTTTGCCGACATCCACCGCGTCCACAACTGGACGCTGGGCTTTGCCGGCGGCGCCAATGCCGAACGCTACCGGGAACTGTCGGACCGGATATCCGACGCGCTCGACTTCATGACCGCGGCGGGTGTGAACGGTGACACCTCGGCGGCGATGTCCGAGGTGGATTTCTACACCAGCCACGAGGCGCTGCTTCTCGAATACGAGGAGGCGCTCTGTCGCATCGACTCGACAACCGGGCTGCCGGTGGCGGGTTCGGGGCACATGCTGTGGATCGGCGACCGCACGCGCCAGCCCGACGGCGCGCATGTCGAGTTCTGCCGCGGCGTGCAGAACCCGATCGGGCTGAAATGCGGCCCGACGCTCGCGGCCGAGGATCTGAAACTCCTGATGGCGCGGCTCAATCCGGGCAACGAGGCCGGGCGACTGACGCTCATCGCCCGCTTCGGCGCCGGCAAGGTCGGCGAACACCTGCCGCGGCTCGTTCGCGCCGTGCGCGAGGAGGGGGCGAACGTGGTCTGGGTCTGCGACCCGATGCACGGCAACACGATCAAGTCGGCCTCGGGCTACAAGACCCGGCCCTTCGAGCGCGTCTTGCAGGAGGTGCGCGACTTCTTCGCCGTGCACAAGGCCGAGGGCACGATCCCCGGCGGCGTGCATTTCGAGATGACCGGCAAGGACGTGACCGAATGCACCGGCGGCCTGCGCGCGGTCAGCGACGAGGATCTCTCGGACCGCTACCACACCGCCTGCGACCCGCGGCTCAACGCCAGCCAGTCGCTGGAACTGGCCTTCCTGGTGGCCGAAGAACTGTCCGAACGGCGCGCCGACATGAAACGCCACGCGGTCTGAGCGGGCCCGAGGGCAGAACCGCCACCTCTCGGTCGCGCGCCCGGACCGCGGGGCAGGCAGCCCCCTGCCCCGCCGCCGCGGCTCGACAACCTCGCAACGGCCCACAAATCCATCGCCACCGTCCGCCATGCGAAACCTCCATCTGCGGCCGCAGACCTTCTCGCAGGCACGTCACGCCTCAGGAAAACGTCAAATCAATGGGCTGAAACCGCCGCTTACGGCGCGCCCCGCTTCTCACGTGTCGGTGAAACGTCGTCTCCCCCACTTAAATGCGCCGCGTCCGGATCCCACCTCTTCCCAGCGACCGTTTCGGTCGTAACTCTCTGGAGTAGAGAACAATGAAAAGGGTGGCACTGTTGTTTGGTACGGTGGTTGTCCTTGCCATGTCCCAGGCCCATGCCTTTGTACTGGTGCCCGATACAAACGGCGACGGAAAGTACTCGCTTGACGAGGTCCACGCCGTCATGCCGGAGGTGAGTGAAGGCGATTTCCGCGATGCCGACGGAGATGCTGACGGCTATCTGTCGCCGGATGAACTGGCGGCAGCGCAGGAAAACGGCGAACTGTCAGACCACAGCACGGTCGGCAGGGCAGGCCAGAAGTGACCCGCGCCGACAAGGCCCTGACGGGCGGGAGGGGTGCCTGCGGGCACCCCTTCTGATGCCAACGTCCGGAACCGAAACCCGACATTTGGAACCCCGCACATGAAGTCGCTCGCCCTTGCACTTGCCGCCGCCGTGACCCTAGCTTTGGCCCCTGCCCTCGCCGGCACGCCGATACCCGACACGAACCGCGACGGGATGATCTCGCTCGCAGAGTTGCGCGCGATCTTCCCCGAAGTGACCGATGAGGCCTTCGCCGATGCCGATATCGACGGCGACGGGCTGCTGACGCCTGAGGAGTTGAAGGTAAACCAGGTGAGCGGCGACCTGCCGTCCTGACGGTCGGCGCACCGCGTGGTCACTCGAACTCGATCAGCAGGTCCTTCGCCTCGATCTGCGCGCCGGGCTGGACATGGATCGCCTTCACCCGGCCCGCGCGTTCGGCATGCAGGCCCGTCTCCATCTTCATCGCCTCGATCGTCACCAGCAGATCGCCCGGATTGACCTTCTGCCCCGTGCTCACCGCGACCGAGGCGACCGAGCCCGGCATCGGCGCGCCGACATGCGCCGGGTTGCCCTCCTCGGCCTTCGGGCGGGCGGCGACCGAGGCCTTGGCCTTGCGGTCGGGCACGCGGATCGTGCGCGGCTGGCCGTTGAGCTCGAAGAAGACGCGCACCTCGCCGTCGTCCTGGGTCTCGCCCACGGCGATGAGCCGGATCTCCAGCGTCTTGCCGGGGTCGATCTCGGCCGAGATCTCCTCGCCCGGCTCCATCCCGTAGAAGAAGTTCCAGGTAGGCAGGGTGCGGACGGGTCCGTAGATCCGGTGCCGGCCCATGTAGTCGAGGAAGACCTTGGGATACATCAGGTAGCCGTTGAGGTCCTCGTCATCGACCCTGAAGCCCTCGAGGTCCTCGCTGAGCTTGCTGCGCGTCTCCTCCAGATCGACCGGGGCGAGATGCCTGCCCGGTCGCTCGGTCTGCGGCATCTCGCCCTTGAGCACCTTCTTCACGATCCCCTCGGGAAAGCCGCCGGGCGGCTGGCCGAGGTTGCCGCGCAGCATGTCGACGACCGATTCCGGAAAGGCGATGTCCTTTTCCGGGTTCTCGACATCTTCGCGCGTCAGCCCCTGCGCGACCATCATCAGCGCCATGTCGCCCACCACCTTCGAGGACGGCGTGACCTTGACGATGTCGCCGAAGACCTGGTTGGCATCGGCATAGGCGCGGGCGACCTCGGGCCAGCGCTCCTCGAGCCCGAGCGAGCGCGCCTGCGCCTTGAGATTGGTGAACTGCCCGCCCGGCATCTCGTGCAGGTAGACCTCGGACGAGGGCGCCTGCTGGCCGGTCTCGAAAGCGCCGTAGAGCGCGCGCACCGTCTCCCAGTAATCCGAGATCTCCCGGATCGCGGCCATGTCGAGCCCGGTGTCGCGGTCGGTATGGCGGAAGGCCTCGACCACCGAGCCGAGCGTCGGTTGCGAGGTGTTGCCGGAAAGCGCGTCCATCGCCGCGTCGACGCAGTCGACCCCCTGCTCGGCCGCGGCGACGATGGTGGCGATGGCCGCGCCCGAGGTGTCGTGGGTGTGGAAATGGATCGGCAGGTCGACGGCGTCCTTGAGGGCGGCGAAAAGGACGCGCGCCGCCGGCGCCTTGAGCACGCCCGCCATGTCCTTGACGGCGAGGACATGGGCACCGGCGGCCTCGAGCTCCTTCGCCATGCGGGTGTAGTAGTCGAGGTCGTATTTCGGCCGCGACGGGTCCAGCAGGTCGCCGGTGTAGCAGATCGCCGCCTCGCAGATGCGGCCGGTTTCCAGCACCGCGTCCATGGCGACGCGCATGTTCTCGACCCAGTTGAGGCTGTCGAAGACGCGGAAGACGTCGATCCCGGTCTCGGCCGCCTGGCGCACGAAGAACTGCACCACGTTGTCGGGATAGTTCGTGTAGCCGACCCCGTTCGAGGCGCGCAGCAGCATCTGCGTCATCAGGTTCGGCATCCGCGCGCGCAGATCGCGCAGCCGCTGCCAGGGGCATTCCTGCAGGAAGCGGTAGGCGACGTCGAAGGTCGCGCCGCCCCAGCATTCGACCGAGA
>SLPP01000070.1 GCA_007131945.1 Paracoccaceae bacterium
CCGACACGCGGATTATGATTCCGCTGCTCTAACCAACTGAGCTACTCCGCCCCGGACCAGCGCTAGGTAAGTGAGCAGGGCGCAGGCGTCAAGCCGGATTCGCATCGTGTGCCGGTCAGCGGATCGACCCTCGCCTTTGCCGGCCGCGGTCGCTATCTGGGACGAAAACGGAGACAGGATGCAGAGCCTTCCCGCGACGCGTGACCTTGTGCTGGTGGGTGGCGGCCATGCCCATGCGCTCGTGCTGCGCGCGTTCGCGATGCGCCCTCTGCCGGGCGCGCGGTTGACGCTGATCGACCCCAATCCGGTCGCGCCCTACACGGGCATGCTGCCTGGCCTGATTGCCGGTCATTACCGGCGGGCGGAACTGGAAATGGATCTCGTGCGGCTTGCCCGACATGCCGGCGCGCGGCTGATCCTCGGGCGCGCCGAGCGGCTCGACCCCGACACCGGTCACGTGGGCGTGGCCGGTCGGCCGCCGGCCGCCTTCGACGTGCTTTCGCTTGATATCGGGATCACCTCGGACCTGCCGTATCTGCCCGGCTTCGCCGAATACGGCGTCGCGGCGAAGCCGCTCGGCGCTTATGCCGAACGCTGGGCGGATTTCTTGCGCGCCGCGGAGGCGGGCGCGACCGTGCCCGAGATTGCCGTCATCGGCGCCGGTCTTGGCGGGGTGGAACTGGCGCTGGCCATGGCGCACCGGCTGCGCCATCTTCCCGCGCGTCGCGTCGCGCTTATCGAGCGGCGGGCGAGCCTGCTGCCAGAACTCGGCGCCCGCGCCCGCCGCCGCCTGTTGCGCCACCTCGCCGCGGCGGGGATCGAATGCCTGACCCAGGCCGAGGTCGCCGCGATCGCCGCGGACCATGTTCGCCTCGTCGACGGGCGCGCAGTGCCGGCGACGCTGACGCTCGCTGCGGCGGGAAGCCGGCCGCAGCCCTGGCTTGCGGAGACCGCGCTGCATCTGACCGGCGGCTATGTCACGGTGGACCGGACGTTGGCCTCGATCTCGCACGGGCATGTCTTCGCGGCGGGCGATTGCGCGCATCTGGCGTATGCCCCGCGGCCCAAAGCGGGGGTCTTTGCGGTGCGGGCGGCGCCGGTGCTGGCGCACAACCTGCGCGCCGCGCTGGTCGGGCTGGCGCCAAGACCCTTCCGGCCTCAGCGCGACTATCTGAAGCTCGTCTCGCTGGGTGACCGGTCGGCATTGGCGGAAAAATGGGGGCTCGCGGCTCAGGGCCCGGCGCTCTGGCGGCTGAAGGACCGGATCGACCGCCGCTTCATGCGGATGTTCCACGACCTGCCCGCCATGGCTGCGCCGGCCGTGCCGCGCCCTGCGGCGCAGGGACTGGCCGAGATCATGGGCGAGGCCACGCTCTGCGGCGGCTGCGGCGCGAAGATCGGCCCCGAAGCGCTGCGTGCCGCGCTCGCCGGCCTTCCCGGCCCGCATGCCGACCTGCGTCTTGGGGCGGGTGACGACGCCGCGTTGCTGGAAATGGGTTCAGTGCGCCAGGTGATCGCCACCGATCATCTGCGTGCCGTGACCGAGGATCCCTGGTTTATGGCCCGGATCGCCGCGGTGCATGCGCTCGGTGATATCTGGGCGATGGGCGCGGCACCGCAGGTCGCGTTGGCCAGCCTGATCCTGCCGCGGCTGTCCGACCCCCTCCAGCGGCGCACGCTGGTCGAGATCATGGCCGGCGCCGCCGAGGTCATGCAGGCGGCCGGCGCGGGCATCGCCGGCGGCCATTCGACGCTGGGGGCCGAGTTGACCGTCGGCTTCACCGTCACCGGGCTGGTCGGCGATCGGCTCCTGACCAAAGCCGGCGCGAGGCCGGGCGATGCGCTGATCCTGACCAAGCCCCTGGGCAGCGGCACGCTCTTGGCCGCGGAGATGCAGAAACGCGCCGCGGGGCGCGACATCGCCGCGCTGTGGCCCGTCCTGACCCAGCCACAGGGCGCGGCGGCGGCCATCCTAGCGCCCGAGGCGCGGGCGATGACCGACGTCACCGGTTTCGGGCTGGCCGGGCATCTGGACGAGATGCTGCGCGCGGGCGGGGTGGCGGCCGATCTGGACCTAGAGGCCCTGCCGCTCCTCGACGGCGCCGAGGATCTGGCGGCGGCAGGCGTGGCCTCGAGCATCGCGCCGGCGAATCGCGCCGCGCTGATCGGGCGGATCGCGGCGCCGACCGGGCCGCGGGCGGCGCTGCTTTTCGATCCGCAGACGGCGGGCGGGTTGCTGGCCGCGGTGCCCGAGGCGGCCGCCGGGCGGCTGGTTGCGGCGCTCGCCGAGGCGGGCTATCGGGCGGCGGCGATCGGCAGGATCCGGGCGGCGGACGACGGCCCGCCCCTGATGGTGCGCTGAGGAAGCGCCCAGGTCCGGCACCGAAAACCGCCCCGAAAGTGCCGCAAGGGGCCATGGTCCACGCGTGGACCAACGGGCAAGTAACTGAACTGATTGGGAAACGCTTTTTTTGTCAACCGGTTTTTAACCCGGTTTCGCCAGCCGCATCGTCCACCCGCGCACGCCGCGACTCAGCGCCGTTCGGGCGCGGCCGGATAGGTGCCGAGGATGTTCAGCATCGAGGTGAAGTAGCGCAATTCCTCGAGCGCAAGCCGCACGTTCTCGTCCTCGGGATGGCCCTCGATATCGGAGTAGAACTGCGTCGCGGTGAACGACCCGCCAACCATGTAGCTTTCCAGCTTGGTCATGTTGACGCCATTCGTAGCGAAACCGCCCAGCGCCTTGTAGAGCGCGGCGGGGATGTTGCGCACCTGGAAGACGAAGCTGGTGATCATCCCGTTCTCGCCGCGGCGCGTCAGGTCGGGCGCGCGCGCCAATACGAGGAAGCGGGTTGTGTTGGTGCCCTGGTCCTCGATATGCCGCGCCAGCATCTCGAGCCCGTAGATCTCGGCGGCGAGATCCCCGGCGAGCGCGGCGAGCGATCGGTCGCCGAGTTCGGCAACGTGCCGGGCCGAGCCCGCGGTGTCGGCGCCGACGACGCGGTGAATTCCGTGCTGGCGAAGGAAGCTGCGGCACTGGCCCAGAAGCATCGGGTGGCTCATCGCGCGCTCGACGTCCTCGAGCCGCGCGCCGGGCACGACGAGCAGGTTGATATGTACCCGCACGAAGACCTCGTCGACAATGTGCAGGCCCGAGCGCGGCAGCAGGTTGTGATTGTCCGGCACGCGGCCGAAGGTCGAATTCTCGACCGGCAGCATGACGAGCTCCGCCTCGCCGTCATGCACCGCCGCGATCGCGTCCTCGAAGGTGCGGCAGGGCAGCGCCTCCATTCCCGGCCGGGCCTTGACGCAGGCCTGGTGCGAATAGGCTCCGGGCTCCCCCTGAAAGGCGATGCGCGCGGTCATCGATGCACTCCTGTCCGACGACCCGCCGCCGCAGGCGGGTCATTCCGCCGCGCTAACTACCGCTTGAACTCGGCAAGGGGAAGCGGATAGATAGGCGCGGATTCAGGGCTGGCGACGGGAAACGACATGTTCGATACCATGGTGATCACCAAGGCACTGGCGGGCGTTCTTTCGGCGCTGCTCATCTTCCTTCTGGGCAAGTGGCTCGCCGATACGATCTACCTGCCCTATGGCCCGGCGCCGGTCGCCATCCTGATCGACATCGGCGACGAGGATGTCGCCGACGACGAACCCGTCGAGGATGTCGATATCGAGGCGCTGTTCGCCGAAGCCAGCGCCGATGCCGGCGAGGGGCTCTGGCGGCAATGCCGCGCCTGCCACGTGATGGACGAGGGCGTGCACGGCGTCGGCCCGTCGCTGCACGGCATCCTCGGGCGCGATATCGAGGCGATCGACGGCTTCAACTATTCCGGCGCGCTGACCCAGCTTGGCGAAGTCTGGACGCTCGAGGCGCTCGATGCCTTCATCGCGAACCCGCGCGGCGCCGCACCCGGCACGACCATGGGCTATGCCGGCATGCGCAACCTGCAGGACCGGTTGAACCTCATCGCCTGGATGGAGCGCGAGAGCCAGTAGTTGCCGCCTCGGCAGGGTTTGTGCGGGGTCACCGGCTCGGTGGCCCCTTTTCGTTCGCGACGCGGGGGTCACGGGATTATCCCCGCGCCTCACGCAATCGCCACTTGAACCCCCGGCGGCGCTGGACTTAGCTGGGCGCGACCTAGGTGAACACCATTCCCTTGCCGCAGGACTGCCCGATGCAACCGATCTTTCGTGCCCGCGCCGCGTGCCAGACCCGGATGAACAGGACCGTCTGGCACATGCTCGCCACCGGCGCGTCGCTGGTCCTCCTCCTCGCGCTCGCGACCGCCGCGCGGGCGACAGAGGTGACCGAAGCGCCCGAGGCGGAGGAACGCATCGTCGCGCATGGCTATTCCTTCTATGGTGATCTCAGCTATCCGCCGGATTTCGAGCATTTCCGCTACGTGAATCCCGATGCCCCGCGCGGCGGCGAGATCTCGGTCTGGGCGCCGGGCACCTTCGATTCGATGAACCCCTATACCCGCCGCGGCCGCGCCGGGCGGTTCTCCTGGTCGCTTTACGAAAGCCTTCTCGAAAGCTCGGGCCCGTTCGGCGAAAGCGCGCCGGCGGATGTCTACGGCGAATATTACGGGCTTCTCGCCCATACCGTCGAATACCCGCCCTCGAAGGACTGGGTGATCTTCCACATGCGCCCCGAGGCGCGGTTCTCCGACGGCACGCCGGTGACCGCGCATGACGTGGTCTTCACCCACAACCTGTTCCTGGAACAGGGCCTGCCATCCTATGCCGAGGCGGTGGGCTTCCGCGTGATCAATGCCGAGGCGCTCGACGACCACACGGTGCGCTACACCTTCCGCGAGGGGATCTCGCGCCGCTCGCTGATCGACCAGGTCGGCGCAACGCCGGTCTTCTCGCGCGCCTGGTTCGAGGCGACGGGCGCGCGCCTCGATGAATCGCGGCTCGAGACCTCGCCGGGCTCTGGCCCCTACGTGCTCGACAGCTTCGAGATCAATCGCCGCATCACCTATCGGCGCAATCCCGACTACTGGGGCTGGCATCTGCCCAACAACCAGGGGCGGCACAATTTCGACGTCGTGCGCGTGGAATATTTCGCCGACGACACCGCCGCCTTCGAGGCGTTCAAGACCGGCGAATACACCTTCCGGCAGGAAGGCAATTCGCGGCAATGGGCGGTGGGTTACGACTTCCCGGCCGTGGCACGGGGCCATGTCGTGCGCGCCGAGATCCCCGACGGCACGCCGCCGCCGGCGACCGGCTTCGTCTTCAACCTGGCGCGCCCGATGTTCCAGGACCCCCGCGTGCGGGAGGCGATCTCGCTCGCCTTCAACTTCGAATGGACCAACCAGGCGCTCCAGCACGGGCTGATGTCGCAGCGACATTCCTTCAGCCAGGGCACGCGGCTCGAGGCGCAGGGCCTGCCCGAGGGGGCGGAGCTTGGGCTTTTCGAGAGCCTCGACGCGCCCGTCGCCGAGGGGATCCTGACCGAGCCGGTGGTCAGGGCGCACGAATCCTCGGCCGACCGACTGCAGGACCGGCGCAACCTGCGCCGCGCGAACCGGCTGCTGGAGGAAGCCGGCTGGGTCGTCGGCGCCGACGGGCGCCGGCGCAACGAGGCGGGCGAGGCCATGCGGATCACGCTGCCCTTCTCCTCGGCCTCGTCCTCGACGCTGGAATCGATCATCGAGACCCTGGTCCAGAACATGCAGGCGATGGGCATCGACGCCCGCTCGCAGAAGATCGACCCGGCGCAGTACACGCTGCGCACGCGCGATCGCGACTACGACATGGTCTTCGACCAGTACATCTCGTTCATGGATGTGGGCACCGGGCTGCTGCAGCGGTTCGGCTGCGAGGCCAGGGACGACGTGTTCAACCCCGCCGGCCTGTGCAGCCCGCTGGTCGACGAGGTGATCCACCGGGCGCTGATGGCTCCGGGCCCCGAGGAGCGCGACGTGGCGCTGCGCGCGCTCGACCGCGTCCTGCGCTGGGAGCGGTTCATGATCCCGGTCTGGTACAACCCGAACAACTGGGTCGCCTACTGGGACATCTTTGACCATCCCGAGGAACTGCCCGAATTCGCCATCGGGGCGCTCGATTTCTGGTGGTTCGACACCGAGCGCCACCAGGCCCTGCGCGCCGCGGGCGCGCTGCGGTAGGGCGTCATGGGCGCCTATATCCTCCGACGGCTGCTGCTGGTCATCCCCACGCTTCTGGGGGTGATGGTGATCAATTTCACGCTGGTGCAGTTCGTCCCCGGCGGCCCGATCGAGCAGGTGATCGCGCAGATGGAAGGCGCCGGCGACGTCTTCGGCGGCTTCGCCGGGACCGGCGAGGATGCCGGCCGCACGATCGGTGCGAGCGAGGAGCGCTATATCGGCGCCCGCGGCCTGCCGCCCGAGTTCATCGCCCAGCTCGAGCGCGAATTCGGCTTCGACAAGCCGCCGGTCGAACGCTTCCTGACCATGATGTGGAACTACCTCCGCTTCGATTTCGGTGAGAGCTACTTCCGCTCGATCTCGGTCATCGACCTGATCATCGAGAAGATGCCGGTCTCGATCTCGCTCGGCCTCTGGTCGACGCTGATCGCCTACCTGATCTCGATCCCGCTGGGCATCCGCAAGGCGGTGCGCGACGGCACGCCCTTCGACACCTGGACCTCGGGCGTGATCATCGTCGGCTACGCGATCCCGGGCTTTCTCTTCGCGATCCTGCTTCTGGTGCTGTTCGCCGGCGGCTCCTACTGGCAGATCTTCCCCGCCCGCGGGCTGACCTCCGAAGCCGAGATCTGGGACCAGCTGTCGATCCCCGGCAAGATCCTCGACTATTTCTGGCACATCACCCTGCCGGTGATCGCGCTGACCATCTCGAGCTTCGCGACGCTCACGCTGCTCACCAAGAACAGCTTCCTCGACGAGTTGCGCAAGCAATACGTGATGACCGCCCGGGCGAAGGGCCAAGTCGAGCGCAAGGTGCTCTACGGCCATGTCTTCCGCAACGCCATGCTGATCGTCGTCGCTGGCTTCCCGGCAGTGTTCATCGGCGCCTTCTTCGGCGGCTCGCTGATCATCGAGACGATCTTCTCGCTAGACGGGCTGGGGCGGCTCTTCTTCGAGGCGGCGGTGGCGCGCGACTATCCGGTGATCTTCGGCACGCTCTTCATGTTCACGCTTCTTGGCCTGATCGTCGGCATCATCTCGGACCTGATGTATGTCTGGATCGATCCGCGCATCGACTTCGAGACGCGGGAGACGTGAGGCGATGAACGAACTGCCGCCCCTCCACGCCCGCCAGTCGGACCCGGCCGGACCCGGCGAGGCCGCCCGGATCGCCGTCTCCGAGCTTCCGAAGCCCGGTCGCCGGGCATGGCTGTCGCCGCTGAACCAGCGCCGCTGGCGCAACTTCAAGTCGAACCGGCGCGCCTACTGGTCGCTGGTCATCTTCGGCCTGCTCTATTTCGTCTCGCTCTTCGCCGAGTTCCTGGCGAACGACCGGCCGATCGTCATCAACTTCCGGGGCGAACTGCACTTCCCGATCTTCCAATTCTACCCCGAGACCGCCTTTGGCGGCGAGTTCCGCACCGAGGCAGTCTACCGCTCGCCCTACGTGCAGTGCCTGATCCGCACCGGCGGCGCCGAACTCTGCCTCGACTATCCCGAGGAAGCGCTGGCCGAGGCCGAGGCGCAGGGCACGGTCGAGGGCGAGCCGATCGTTTCAGGCTGGATGATCTGGCCGCCGATCCGGTCGAGCTACAACACGGTCAACGACCTCGGCGGCCCGGCGCCCTCGCCGCCGGATTCGCGCCACTGGCTGGGCACCGACGACACCGCCCGCGACGTCACCGCGCGGATCATCTACGGCTTCCGCCTCTCGGTCACCTTCGCCCTCGTCGTCGTCGTCGCCGCCTCGCTGATCGGCATCGCCTCGGGGGCGGTGCAGGGTTTCTTCGGCGGGCTTCTGGACCTCTTCTTCCAGCGGCTGATCGAGATCTGGTCCTCGATCCCGTCGCTCTATGTCATCATCATCGTCGCGGCCATCATACCGATGAATTTCTGGTTGCTCGCCTTCCTCATGGTGCTGTTCAGTTGGACCGCGCTGGTCGGCGTCGTCCGCGCCGAATTCCTGCGCGCGCGCAATTTCGAATACGTGCGCGCCGCCCGCGCGCTGGGCGTGTCGAACCTGCGCATCATGTTCCGCCATGTACTGCCCAACGCCATGGTCGCGACCCTGACGCTCCTGCCCTTCATCGTCACCGGCGCCATCGGGGCGCTGGCGACGCTCGACTTCCTCGGCTTCGGGATGCCGGCCTCGGCGCCCTCGCTGGGCGAACTCACGCTTCAGGCCAAGCGGCATCTGCAGGCGACCTGGCTCGGCTTCTCGGCCTTCTTCACCTTCGCCATCATGCTCAGCCTGCTGGTCTTCATCTTCGAGGGCGTGCGCGACGCCTTCGACCCCCGAAAGACCTTCAGATGAGCCTGCTCGCGGCGCAGAACCTCTCGGTCACCTTCCGCCAGGACGGCCGCCAGGTCGAGGCCGTCCGCCGCGTCTCCTTCGCCATCCAACCCGGCGAGACGCTGGCGCTGGTCGGCGAGTCGGGCTCGGGCAAGTCGGTGACGGCGCTTTCCACGGTCGGCCTCTTGCCCGACTCGGCGCGCGTCGAGGGCTCGGTCAAGTTCAACGGCGCCGAGATGATCGGCGCGCCCGAGGATGCGTTGCGCAGGATCCGCGGCAACGACATCAGCTTCATCTTCCAGGAGCCGATGACCTCGCTCAACCCGCTGCACACGGTCGAGAAGCAGATCCTCGAAAGCCTGGCGCTGCACCAGAAGATCGAGGGCCCGCCGGCCCGTGCGCGGGTGCTGGAGCTGCTCCACAAGGTCGGCATCCGCGACGCCGAGACGCGGCTGAAGTCCTACCCGCACCAGCTTTCCGGCGGCCAGCGCCAGCGGGTGATGATCGCCATGGCGCTGGCGAACGAGCCGAAGCTCCTGGTCGCCGACGAGCCGACGACCGCGCTCGACGTCACCATCCAGGCGCAGATCCTCGAGCTCCTCGCCGATCTAAAGCGGGCTGAGGGGATGAGCATGCTCTTCATCACCCACGACCTCGGCATCGTGCGGCGCGTCGCCGACAGGGTCTGCGTGATGAAGCATGGCGAGATCGTCGAGGAGGGCCCCACCGACCGGGTCTTCGCGACGCCCGAGCACGCCTATACGCGCATGCTGCTCGCCGCCGAACCGAAGGGCAGGCCCGATCCGCTGCCCGAAGCCGCGCCCGAGGTGCTGCAGACCGAGGCGCTACGCGTCTGGTTCCCGATCCAGCGCGGCATCCTGCGGCGCACAGTGGGCCATATCAAGGCCGTGAACGGCGCCTCGGTCCGCCTGCGCGCGGGCGAGACGCTCGGGGTGGTGGGCGAGTCCGGCTCCGGCAAGACGACGCTGGCGATGGGCATCCTGCGGCTGGTGTCTTCCGAGGGGCCGATCCTGTTTCTCGGGCAGAACATCGCCGGGCGGTCGTCGCGCGCGCTGCGCCCGCTCAGGGCGCAGATGCAGGTCGTCTTCCAGGACCCCTATGGCAGCCTCAGCCCGCGCATGACGGTCGAGGAGATCATCGCCGAGGGGCTGGGCGTGCACGGCGTGCCGAAGGGGCAGGACCCGCGCGCCATGGTCGCCGAGATCATGACCGAGGTCGGCCTCGACCCGGCGACGATGGACCGCTACCCGCACGAGTTCTCGGGCGGCCAGCGCCAGCGGATCGCCATCGCCCGCGCCATGATCCTGCGGCCGAAGCTCGTCGTACTGGACGAGCCGACGTCGGCGCTGGACATGACCGTGCAGGTGCAGATCGTCGAGTTGCTGCGCATGCTCCAGCGTCGGCACAAGCTCGCCTACATCTTCATCAGCCACGACCTGCGCGTCGTGCGCGCGATGTCGCACCAGATCGTGGTGATGAAGGACGGCGACGTGGTCGAATCCGGCCCCGCCGAGCGCATCTTCGAAGCGCCGCAGGAACCCTACACGCAAACCCTGCTCGCTGCCGCCTTCGACCTGCGCACCATCGGAAAGACCGAAATCACCGCCACGTGACGCCTGTCGGTCCCCCGGAAGATCGGCTCGCGCGCGGGGGGCACTCGCTGCGCGAGCACCGGGATCCTGCGTTGCGCCGCCGACGCCGAGGGCAGGACGGTGATCCAGGGGGCGGTCGCCGCGGCGGGCTGAGGGGCCTCACAAGTGGAGGTGATGCATCTCGGGAACGAAGGTCTGATCGTCGATTGGCGGGCGCACATAGGCACCCTGCGGCGGGCGTTCTTCCAGGACCAGCGGCGCGGCCTCGATCTCTTCATATGGGATCAGCGACAGCAGATGCGCGATGCAGTTCAGCCGCGCGTGTTTCTTGACATTCGAGGCCACCACATACCAGGGCGCCTGCTTGATATCGGTATGGGCGAACATCTCGTCCTTGGCCCTTGAATACTCGACCCAGCGCTTGCGGCTTTCCAGATCCATCGGGCTGAGCTTCCAGAGCTTCGCGGGATCGGTCAGGCGCTTCTGAAAGCGCCGCTCCTGCTCCTCGTCGCTGACCGAGAACCAGTACTTGATCAGCTGGATTCCGTCGCGGATCAGCATGCGCTCGAACTCGGGACAGCTTCGCAGGAATTCGCGATACTCGTGATCGGTGCAGAAGCCCATCACCCGCTCGACCCCGGCGCGGTTGTACCAGGAGCGGTCGAAAATGACGATCTCGCCCGCAGCGGGCAGATGCGCCACGTATCGCTGGAAATACCACTGGGTCTTTTCGCGTTCGGTCGGGGCCGGCAGGGCGACGACATGGCAGACACGCGGATTGAGCGCCTCGGTAATGCGCTTGATCGTGCCTCCCTTGCCGGCGGCGTCGCGGCCCTCGAAGACGATCGCCACGCGGTAGCCCGTCTCCTTGACCCATTCCTGCAGCTTGACCAGCTCGATCTGAAGCCGCTGGAGTTCGGCCTCGTATACCTTGTTCTTGATCTTGGTCGGTCTGACTTTGAAACTCTTCGCCAATCAAATGCCTCCCGGTTTCTTTTCTCACGGTCGCTGCGATGGAATGCCCCGATCAACGATCGTGCCAGGTATCGAAGATTGCCGCGGGAGCAAGGCGCTGCATGTCCGTAGCCGCGCGACCGATGGCCTCTTGCGACGGTCAAGCCACGCACCAGTTAAAGGAGTGAACCACAATCATATTCGCTTTCGCCGTTCGTGGCATTGACATCGGTCATGGCACCTGGCGGAAAAATCTGGAATCGCGTTCGTGACGGCGACTTGCCGAAGCCTGTTGAACTCGGAGGCAAGGCGGTCCGGCGCAGCGCTGAAACCGAGAATCGCGCAGGGAAGCTCGGCGTTCGATCCGCGAGCTTGCTGGTGGGATGCACGGCAGCCCGGCAGTCAGAACTTCAGATATCAATCACTCGATGGGAGTCTTGGTGCGGTCGAGAAGACTCGAACTTCCACGGGAGTTACCCCACAGCGACCTCAACGCTGCGCGTCTACCAATTCCGCCACGACCGCACGCAAATGGTGGCCTGCTCATAGACGTTCGCC
>SLPP01000165.1 GCA_007131945.1 Paracoccaceae bacterium
GACCGGCGTGCGGCCGAAGACCTGGTGGAAGAGCCTCCTGATCCTCTTCGCCCCGGCGATCCTGCTCCTCTGGGCGCTGGGCTTCTACCTGACCTATCCCGAGCTGAGGGGCTTCAACTTCCAGGGCGGCATCCACATGCGCAACTCGCTCATCGCGATGTGGCTGGGCCTGGGCATCTATACCGGCGCCTTCATCGCCGAGAACGTGCGCTCGGGGATCCTGGCGGTGTCCAGGGGCCAGACCGAGGCCGCCTTCGCGCTGGGCCTGCAGCCGGGCAAGACGATGCGGCTCGTCATCCTGCCGCAGGCGCTGCGGGTCGTCATCCCGCCGCTGATCTCGCAATATCTCAACATCACCAAGAACACCTCGCTCGGCCTCGCCGTCGGCTACATGGACCTGCGCTCGACGCTCGGCGGCATCACCATCAACCAGACCGGGCGCGAGCTCGAGGGGATGATGCTGATGATGCTGATCTACCTGCTCATCAGCCTCACCATCTCGGGCGCGATGAACGTCTACAATTCGCGCGTCAAGCTGAAGGAGCGGTGAGATGAGCGAGACCCACGCCCAGACCGTCGCCTATGTCCGCGACACGATGATCCCCGAACAGGATCCGCCGGTGACCGAGCGCGGCGCCATCAAGTGGATGCGCGAGAACCTGTTCAACGGCTGGCTGAGCACGGTGCTGACCGTGCTCTCGATCCTCGTCGTCGCCTGGCTGGTGGCCGAGATCGGCCCCTGGCTGATGCGCTCGATCTGGAACGCCGGCTCGCTGAGCGAATGCCGGCGGATCTGGGCCGAGGCTGGGGTGCCGGCGGGGGCCTGCTGGGGGGTGATCAACGACCGGCTGAACCAGCTCCTCTTCGGCTTCTACCCGCCGCATCTCTACTGGCGCCCGGTCCTGGCGCTGGTGCTGCTCCTCGTGGCGCTCGGCCCGATCCTGTTTCCCTGGGTGCCGCGCAAGCTGATCTGGTTCTCGGCGATCTTCCCGTTCCTCGCCTATTTCCTGCTCTGGGGCGGGTCGATCTGGCTGCCGGTCTCGGCGGCGCTGGGCTTCGTCGTCGCCGGTGCCGTGCTGATGCTGCTGCGCCCGCTCGGCACGCTGCCGGCGACGATGGCGGCCTTCGTGGCGCCGGTGATCTGGTGGCTGGTGGCCGCCGGCCCCTTCGCCGCGACGATGGCCGAGATCCTGCCCATCGGCAACCAGTTCGTCCGCTCGGACCGGTTCGGCGGCTTCCTGATCTCGCTGGTGATCGGCGTCACCGGCATCTCGCTGTCGCTGCCGCTGGGCATCCTGCTGGCGCTGGGCCGGCAGTCGGACATGGTGCTGATCAAGTCGGTCTGCGTGATCTTCATCGAGTTCATCCGCGGCGTGCCCCTGATCACGCTCCTCTTCACCGCCTCACTGCTCCTGAACTACTTCCTGCCGCCGGGCACCAGTTTCGACCTGATCCTGCGGGTGATCATCATGGTCACGCTCTTCGCCGCGGCCTACATGGCCGAGGTGATCCGCGGCGGGCTGGCCGCCCTGCCGCGCGGCCAGTACGAGGCGGCGGACGCGCTGGGCCTGGACTACTGGAAGGCGCAGCGGCTGATCATCATGCCGCAGGCGCTGAAGATCTCGATCCCCGGCATCGTCAACACCTTCATCGGGCTGTTCAAGGACACGACGCTCGTCGTCTTCATCGGCCTTCTCGACCCGATCGGCCTCAGTAACGCGATCCGCGCCAGTTCCGACTGGCAGGGCATCTACTGGGAGCTCTTCATCTTCATCGGCGCGGTGTTCTTCGTCTTCTGCTTCGGCATGTCGCGCTATTCCATGTATCTCGAGCGCCGGCTGCGCACCGATCACCGCTGAGGGACCGGAAACATGACCGAATTGCACATCGAACACGGAATCGACCGCAAGATCGACACCAGCCAGATGAAGGTGACCAGCGAGGTCGCCGTCCAGATCACCAAGATGAACAAGTGGTTCGGCCAGTTCCACGTGCTGCGCGACATCGACATGACCGTCTATCGCGGCGAGCGGATCGTGGTCTGCGGCCCCTCGGGCTCGGGCAAGTCGACGCTCATCCGCTGCATCAACCGGCTCGAAGAGCACCAGTCCGGCCAGATCATCGTCGACGGCACCGAACTGACCTCGGACCTGAAGAACATCGACAAGGTGCGCTCCGAGGTCGGCATGGTGTTCCAGCATTTCAACCTCTTCCCACATCTGACCATCCTCGAGAACTGCACGCTTGCCCCGATCTGGGTGCGCAAGATCCCGAAGAAGGAAGCCGAGGAGATCGCCATGCATTTCCTCGAGAAGGTGAAGATCCCCGAACAGGCGCTGAAATACCCCGGCCAGCTCTCGGGCGGGCAGCAGCAGCGCGTGGCGATCGCGCGGTCGCTGTGCATGAAGCCGCGGATCATGCTCTTCGACGAGCCGACCTCGGCGCTCGACCCCGAGATGATTAAGGAGGTGCTCGACACGATGATCCAGCTCGCCGAGGAGGGGATGACGATGCTCTGCGTCACCCACGAGATGGGCTTCGCCCAGGCGGTGGCGAACCGGGTGATCTTCATGGACCAGGGCCAGATCGTCGAGCAGAACGCGCCGCACGAATTCTTCCGCAACCCGAAATCGGATCGCACCAAGCTGTTCCTCAGCCAGATCCTCGGTCACTGACACGGCTTCCTGACCCGGATGCCGATCGCCAGCCGAGGCAGCTCGGATCTTGCCGCGAATATCCCCGCCTGTCGATGACGGCATCAGGACCACCATCGGGGGCCGTCCGACGCGCGCCCCGATGCGACGCCCGCCAGTTCCGTGCCGAACCGCGCGAGTTGCCTCTGGACGTCGCAGTCCAGCATTGCTATATGCGGCGCGATTCCGGCGTAGCTCAGCGGTAGAGCAGTTGACTGTTAATCAATTGGTCGTAGGTTCGATCCCTACCGCCGGAGCCAA